>NZ_JAKLJH010000031.1 GCF_023151265.1 Flavobacterium sp. | reverse complement strand
TCTACACCATTTGGAGACGTAATATGACAAACTCCCGATTTTGATGCGTGCGTTGCTGCTCCACCTAATTCCTCTGAAGTTACTTCTTCATTCGTAACGGTTTTCACAACATTTGGACCTGTTACGAACATGTAACTGTTGTTTTCCACCATCATGGTAAAATCGGTCATGGCCGGAGAATAAACGGCTCCACCCGCACATGGACCCATAATGGCAGAAATTTGAGGAATAACTCCAGAAGCTTGAACATTTCTGTAGAAAATATCAGCATATCCGCCAAGTGAACGAACACCTTCTTGAATACGCGCACCACCAGAATCATTTAATCCAATCATTGGAGCACCATTCTTCACTGCCATATCCATTACTTTACAGATTTTTTCAGCATGCGTTTCAGATAACGAACCTCCGAAAACCGTAAAATCTTGGGCAAAAACATATACTAATCTCCCGTTGATGGTTCCGTAACCAGTTACAACTCCATCACCATAGATAATTTCTTTTTCCATTCCGAAATCGGTAGTACGGTGTGTTACCAACATTCCAATTTCTTCGAACGAACCTTCGTCTAATAAATATTCGACACGTTCTCTTGCTGTTAATCGTTTTTTAGCGTGAAGTGCTGCAATTCTTTTTTCGCCTCCGCCTAATTTGGCTAAAGCAATTTTATCATTTAATATTTTGATTTTATCTTCCATATTACTTTTTGTTTCAAGTTTAAGGTTTCAAGTTAAAAGTTATCTTAATTCTTACTACTTTTATCTTAATACTCTTAATTAGGTAATCTTAACACTTTTTGATCTTCTACGTATTGTTGAAATGCAATCATGGCTGCGATTTCGGCTTCGGTATCTAATTTTGATTTTAGTTTTTCAGCATCGTAATACGCTTTCACAAATCCGGTATCAAAATCTCCTGAACGGAACGCTTCATGCTCCATTACAAATTTTCCGAAAGGTAACGTAGTGTGAACTCCTTCAACTAAATAATTATCAATTGCTTTAATCATCAATTCGATAGATTCTTCACGCGTATTTCCGTAGGTAATCAATTTTGAAAGCATTGGATCGTAGTAAATTGGCACATCCATTCCTTCTTCGATTCCGTTATCCACACGAATTCCTTCGCCTTCTGGTAATTTGTAAGTACTTAAAAAACCTACGTTTGGCAAGAAATCATTCATCGGATCTTCGGCATACACACGAAGTTCCATGGCGTGACCTTTGATTTGTAAATCTTCTTGTTTCATTGGTAAAGCTTCTCCACGTGCTACGCGAATTTGCAATTCCACTAAATCCAATCCCGAAATTAATTCTGATACTGGGTGTTCAACTTGCAAACGCGTATTCATTTCTAAGAAATAGAAATTATGGTCAGCATCCATCAAAAACTCAACGGTTCCTGCTCCTAAATAATCACAAGCTTTAGCTACTTTTACCGCAGCTTCACCCATTTCTTTACGCTTTTCTGGAGTCAAAATAGCTGAAGGCGCTTCTTCTACTACTTTTTGGTGACGACGTTGGATACTACATTCTCTTTCGAAAACATATACAATATTTCCGTGACTATCCGCCATTACTTGAATTTCGATGTGACGTGGTTTTGTAACATATTTTTCAATGAAAACGGAACCGTCTCCAAAAGCATTTGTTGCTTCCGAAATCGCTCTATCCATCTGAGAAACGAAATCTTCTGCTTTTTCCACCACACGCATTCCTTTTCCACCACCACCAGCTGAAGCTTTAATTAAAATTGGAAAACCAATTTCTGTTGCAATTTTCTTTGCAGCTTCAATATCAGTTATAGCATCCTCAGTTCCAGGAACCATTGGAATTCCGTATTCTTTAACAGCATCTTTTGCTGCTAATTTACTTCCCATCATTTCAATCGCTTTTGATTTTGGTCCGATAAAAATGATGTTATTTTTTTCACAAGCTTCCGCGAAAGATGAGTTTTCACTTAAAAATCCGTAACCTGGATGAACTGCATCAACTCCTAATTCTTTACAAACTTCAATGATTTTATCACCACGTAAATACGATTGACTTGACGCTGCTTCTCCAATTAAAACTGCTTCATCCGCATATTTAACGTGTAATGCATTTCTATCGGCAGACGAATAAACGGCTACCGTTTTGATTCCCATTTTTTTCGCAGTTTTCATTACTCTGATAGCAATTTCACCACGATTGGCAACTAATATTTTTTTAATTTCTTTCATCTTGATTTTTGTTTCAAGTTTGAGGTTTCAGGTTAAATAAGTTTGTGTAAAAGTTTCAGTTGGTATAAATTCGATTAATGAAGCAACTTGAAACTTTAAACCTGAAACTAAACTATTTATTCGAATTCAATTAACAATTGTCCTTTATCTACTGCATTTCCTTTTTCAACCGCGATTGATTTGATAACTCCATCTCTTGGTGAAAGGAAACAGTTTTCCATTTTCATAGCCTCCAAAATCAATAAAGGATCGTTTTCTTTTACTTCTTGTCCAACCGAAACGTTGATTTCTAAAATCAAACCTGGCATTGGCGCTTTGATAGCATTTACCACTTTAGTTCTACCACGTTCAATTCCCATACTTTTGATTAACTCATCAATAGCACCAGAGATAGCCACTTCATAAGTGTTGTTGTTAACTTTTACGGTATATTTTTTGGAAATAAAATCGGCCGAAACAATTTCAGCTTTGTAAGGTTTGTTGTCTTTTAGTACATGAAATTTTGCTTCTTCTACCATTACGGCATCTAAATTTTGAAGACTATTTTCAGTAACTTCAAACGAAGCGGAATTATTTACTAAAAGCTTATAAATGTTATCCATATGAGATTTTTTTTAGTGGACGTAAACTTACGAAAAGAAATCGTTTTCGTAAATGATAAATCTCATAAAATTTGGAAAATAAGTATAGTTATTCTCTTTTCATATATAATTTAATCAATTCGAATAATCGCTCTTTTTCAATTGGTTTTGAAATAAAATCGGTAAAACCTAATTCTTTAATTTTATTGATTTCGTCTTCAAAAGTGTAAGACGTTTGAGCAATAATTGGTATTGTAGAATTAAATTTTCTGATTTGAGAAAAAGCTTCGTAACCGCTAAGATTTGGCATTTTTATATCCATTAAGACTAAATCGATTTCATGATTGTTTTTACAAAATTCAACAGCTTCTAATCCATCTTTTGCACGAATTACTTTAAAATTAAAGCTTTTCACCATTTTTTCAATTAGTAAAAAGTTGATATTATCATCTTCTGCAATCAAAATTATTTCTTCTTCTCCTAAATCCAAAAGTTGAACATCATTTGGTAATTCTTGTGTTTCAATAGATTTATTTTCAGAATAATGTAATGGAATAGAAAAATAAAAAGTTGATCCAATTCCAACTTGAGAATTAAAACTTATTTGTCCGCCAAGCATTTCTACATAGGCTTTTGAAATGGCTAAACCTAGTCCGAGTCCTTCATTAGCCGAAATTCCTTTGGCATTAATTTTACTAAATCTTTTAAAAATATTCTCTTGAAAATCAGATGGAATTCCAATACCAGAATCTTTTACACTAAAAGTTATCGATTTATTTTTTTCATCCAAAGTGTAATCTAAAATAACAAAACCTTCTTCGGTAAACTTATAAGCGTTATTTAATAAATTGGTAACGATTTCGCCTAATTTGACTTTATCAGAAACAATATTATTAGCTATTTTTGGGTTTGGTCTATTTAATTTAAAAACTACTTTATCATTGCTGTAAAGTTTTTCGTAAGAAGCAAATAATTGATCAATCAACTCATCTAAATCAAACGCTTGTAAATTAGGTTTAATAATTTGGGAATCAATTTTTGACATTTCTACCAAATCATCAATAATTTCCAAGAGATTTTTACCACTTTGCTGAATTACTTTTAGGTATTCATTTTTGTCATCTTCTGACAAATTCTGATGAGAAAGCAGGTCTGTAAAACCTAAAATAGCATTCATCGGGGTTCTAATTTCATGCGATAAATTCATTAAAAAAGCTGATTTTAATTTATCACTTTCTTCCGCTTTATTTTTAGCTATTTCTAATTCTTTGGCTTTTATTTGATTCTCTTCAAACAATTTTCCGATGTATCGAAATTCGCCTTTAATACTTTTTAGGGATTGAATGGCATTGGAATCACCTGTTTTTAATATTTTTTTGATAAAACTCAACGGAAGTTTAGACCATCTATTTGCATAATAATAGTAGACCATCCAAGATAAAATAATAGCAATTGTTATGACAATTAAAATGAATTTTGTTATCCAAAAATCAATATTATAAGCTCTTTTATATATAAGTTGTTGAATGATTTTATCGTTATAATCTTTTAAAGGCATTATAAAAGATACCGCTTTTGATTTAATTTCTGGTTGTTTGAAAAAATCAATATTTGATGTGCTTATTTTTTCAAAATTGGCAAAATATTCGTTGTCTAATAATCTCACCATAAAAAAACACCCCGATGGTTTTGTTTTGTTTTTATACGGATCATCAGATGGATGAATTGTTGCGGCATAAACTTCCACTACACCTTCTGGAATTTTCAAATAAAATCGGTCTACTTTTTTAGTTAATAATCGCGTAATAACTTCTTTCGGAATAAAGTCTACCGTTTTTATTTTGGGAGTTGAAACTTTGGTCAAAAATGTGCCTTTCGTATCATAAACACAAACATATTCAACCTTATAAGTATCTAAAATATTAGCAACCGAAGTATTAAACCACTTGACATCTTTTGTAGTCATAAAATCCACAAATTCATCCCAATAGGTTACATCAACAACTAATGAAGTGTAATTTTCAGTGTTTAATTTTAATAAAGATGTGATTTCGTTTTTATAAACTTTATTACTGGATTCGTAAATTTCTCTTTCTTGTACTTTCATGTAATAGTACAATGAAACTACTAAAACTAGTAATCCTAAAGACATTAGAGAAAGTAAACTTATTACTTTTGCATAGGTAGAATCAACTTTTTTAAGGGGAAAAAATTTCATACCATCTTTAATTAGATGTTAAATTTATGATTTTTTTTCAATAAAAATTAATTTTTACCAACAAAGTAATACTATACAGTTAAGAATATTACAAAACCAATAAAGAAGTACTTCTCAAAACTTGAATCGGTTTACTAAACCAAAACAACTCAAAATCATCAAATTGTTGTTCAAAATCTGATTTCAATTGCGAAAAAGTCATTTTGTTCTCTGCAAAAACTGAAATTTTATCTAAAGTTTCAAGCAACCACTTTCCTTCTAAGGCATTTACAGAAATATCATACGTTTGAGTTTTGTTGTGAAACGTTAATTTCATCATTTCCCAAGAATTTCCTTTTTTCGATTTGGTGAAGATTTCGGTTTGAGGTTTTCCTCCTATCCAAACTATTTTAGCATTTGGTTTTGTTGAAAAATTCTGTTCTTTTTCCAAGCAATTATAAATAAAATCGGATGGAATTTTTGTCTTTGGAATTTTGAAATCGAACCAATCTTGTAAATTGTAATCAAAACAGATTCCGTGCATATAATTGAATAACGATTTTTTCAATCCGAAGCTGAATTTATCATGATTTATTCCTGTTTTATCTTTGAAATTGATATCGTTATTAGCAAACATAATTTCATTTTGCTCCGGAATTACTCCGAATTCCTCTGGAAACATTCCCACAGGAGAATGCGCTGTCATGGCAAATTGATGCCAAAAACCACTTTGTAAAACACCCAATTCAAACAATTGACGCACCATTTCCAAACTATCAACTGTTTCTTGAATGGTTTGCGTAGGATAACCGTACATCAAATAGGCATGAACCATAATTCCAGATTCTGTGAAATTTCTAGTTACTTGCGCTACTTGTTCGACCGTTACTCCTTTTTTTATTAGCTCTAAAAGTCGATCTGAAGCTACTTCTAATCCTCCAGAAACCGCAATACAGCCTGATTCTTTTAGCAATAAACACAAATCGGCAGTAAAACTTTTTTCGAAGCGAATGTTCGTCCACCAAGTCACCACTAATTTTCGTTTGATGATTTCCAAAGCAACTTCACGCATTAAAGCTGGCGGTGCTGCTTCATCTACAAAATGGAATCCGTTTTCGCCTGTTTGAGCGATTAATTCTTCCATTCGGTCCACCAGAATTTTAGTAGCAATGGGTTCGTATAGTTTGATATAATCGAGAGAAATATCACAAAAAGTACATTTTCCCCAGTAACAACCGTGAGCCATGGTGAGTTTATTCCAACGACCATCGCTCCATAAACTGTGCATTGGATTGGCGACTTCAATTACCGAAATATATTTATCGAGCAATAAATCAGAATAATCTGGAGTTCCTACTTCACTTTGTTTGTAATCGTTGCTTGTGGAATTGTTTATATAGGTAACTTGATTGTTTTCTAGAAGAAATGTTCTTTTTAAAGGCATCTCGACTTCACTCGATGTGACAAAATCGAACAACAATTCAACAGGTAATTCACCATCATCCAACGTAATAAAATCAAAGAATTCAAAAACTCTTTTATCTTTTAATTCACGAAGTTCGGTATTTGGAAAACCACCACCCATTGCAGTTTTTATATTCGGAAAATTCACTTTTATGAATTGGGCACAACGGAAAGCACTGTATAAATTTCCAGGAAATGGAACGGAAAAACAGATTAATTTTGGCTGAACTTCATCAATTCGTTCTTTGAGAATTTTAATGGTGATTTTGTCTATGAAAGTTAACTCGTTTTGTAAATGATTGTATAACTCATCAAACGAATTGGCGCTTCTTCCTAAACGCTCGGCATAACGACTAAATCCGAAATTTTCATCGACACATTCCACAATAAAATCGGATAAATCTTCAAGATATAACGTAGCTAAATATTTCGCTTTGTCTTGCATTCCCATCGAACCAAAAGCAAATTCCATATCGTCTAATTGGTCAAAACGAGAAGCTTCTGGCAAAAAATTTCCTGAACAAATTTGACGTGCTAAAGATGGATTTTTTCCTTGGAGAAAAGCGATTACAGAATCGATTGTTTTGATGTAATCGTCTTTTAAAGTGAAAATTCGTCGTGAATTAGGTCCAAATTCTTCAAACTTCAAACTTGAAACTTGAAACAAATTTTCTAACCCTTCTTTGGAAAACATTTCTAAAATCACCTCGATACCTAAATCCATTTGGTAAGCCGAAATATTTTTGGTATTCAGAAAACCTTTCAAATAAGCCGTTGCTGGATACGGTGTATTCAGTTGGGTGAAAGGCGGTGTGATTAATAGAATGTTTTTCAAGGTATTTATTTTGAGCAAAAATAAGGCTTTTTATCAAATCCTAAGAGCTTGTTAAAGGCATTTTAGAAAAGTAAAAAATTAGTACTTTAGCAGAAAAATAATTGCTAAAATGCCAAACGACTGTATAACCTATCAAAATTCGGGATATTTTTCAAAACTAATCGTAGATTATTTAGACCAAAAGGCTGAATTAAAACCGTTATACAATCGATTTCCAACAGTAGAAAATTTTAATCTTCAAATTGAGGAGAAAAGTAAAAATTTTCCAATTGAAAATCGTGAAATTTTAGTCAATGCATTACTAAATCAATATCAAAAGTTCGAAATTTCAGAAGCTACTTTAGCTAATATTGAACTTTTAAAACATTCAAAAACCTTTACGATTACAACCGGTCATCAGTTGAATTTATTTACTGGTCCTTTGTATTTTTTATATAAAATTGTTTCCGTTATTAATTTAACGAAAGAATTAAAAACAGCTTATCCAAATCATAATTTTGTACCTATTTATTGGATGGCGACTGAAGATCATGATTTTGATGAAATCAATTACTTTAATCTTAAAGGAAAGAAAATTCAGTGGAAAAAAGAGAGCCAAGGTCCGGTTGGAAGATTAAATACTTCTGGATTGGAAGAAGTTTTTGGACAATTTTCAACTGAATTAGGCTTAGGAAACAATGCCAATTATCTTCGTGAATTATTTAAAAAATCCTATTTAGAACACGAAAATTTAGCAGATGCTACTCGATATTTAGCTAATGAATTATTCAAAAATGAAGGTTTAGTCATTTTAGATGGAGATGATTTAGAGCTAAAAAAACTTTTTATTCCTTATGCTAAAGAAGAATTATTACAGCAAACTTCTTTTAAAAAGGTTAACGAAACGCTTCCGTTACTAAAAGAATATAATGTTCAGGTAAATCCAAGAGAAATTAACTTGTTTTACATTCAAGATGATTTGAGAGAACGCATTGTTTTTGAAGATGGAAATTATAAAATCAATAACACACAATTATCATTTTCTGAAAGTGAAATCCTAACTGAATTAGAGAATAATCCAAAGAATTTTAGTCCGAATGTGATTTTACGCCCGTTGTATCAAGAGGTGATTTTACCAAATCTTTGTTACATTGGTGGCGGTGGTGAATTAGCGTATTGGTTAGAATTGAAATCTAATTTTGAAGCGAATAATATCACGTTTCCTATTCTGTTACTTCGTAATTCTGCTTTAGTTGCTACAAAAAAGCAAGTTGAAAAATTGGAAAAATTAGAATTAAATTGGTCAGATGTTTTCCAAAATCAACAAACTTTAGTAAATGAAAAAACGAAAGAATTTTCAAATTTCACTATTGATTTTAGCGAACAAAAAGCATTTCTTAAAAATCAGTTTGAAGCATTATATACCATTGCTAAAAAAACCGATAAATCGTTTTTAGGTGCTGTAAAAGCGCAAGAAGTAAAACAATTAAAAGGTTTAGAAAATTTAGAAAAGAAATTACTAAAAGCTGAAAAAAGAATTCATACCGAAAAATTAGAACGAATTATTCAACTTCAAAACGAATTATTCCCGAATCAATCTTTACAAGAAAGAAAATCAAATTTTGCCGATTTTCACAGTGAAACAGGTAACCTTGAAGCTTTTTTCTCACTTTTATATGCTGATTTGCAACCTTTAAAGCAAAATTTTTCATTAGTAGTTGTTTAAAAAAATCGACCAAATACTTTTTTATTCGATAAAAAACAATATATTTAATTTTTTAACACTAATTTAAGGTAAAAATTGAGTTTTATAACAATTTTACCTTACAATGTTATATTATTATTATATTTGCACACCTAAATTAATAACAAATCTTATGAAAAAAATTACATTTTATTCTACATTATTAATTACCCTTTTATCATTTTTTGCATTTAAAAACAATCTTATTGACACCGACTTAATCAAAATTCAGGGTGGAACTTTTAAAATGGGTTCTAAAGATTCTGATGGTTTAGCAGATGTTGATGAACAAAAAGAGCATAACGTTAATCTTAATACATTTGAAATTAGCAAATTTGAAGTAACCGTTTGGGAATGGAAACAATTCATAAAAGCTAACAAAATGAAAATGCCAGTAAAACCAACATGGGGATGGCAAGATAATTATCCTATTAATGGCGTAACTTGGAACGAAGCTATAGCTTACTGCAATTGGCTTAGTAAAAAAGAAAAATTACAACCTGCTTACACAAAAAAAGGACCTAACTTTATTTGTAATTTTAAAGCAAATGGATATAGATTACCAACGGAAGCAGAATGGGAATTTGCAGCAAAAGGTGGTACTAATTCGAAAGGATTTAAATTTAGCGGAAGTAACAACTTAGATGATATCGCTTGGCACAAAGGAAATAGCAAAGGAACTCCTCACACAATTGGTACAAAACTACCAAATGAATTAGGTTTATATGATATGAGTGGAAACGTTTGGGAATGGTGTTGGGATTGGTATAATAAAGATTTCTACAAGCAAGAAAAAGGAGAAAATCCGAAAGGACCAGAAATGGGAGACAGAAGAAGTGTAAGAGGTGGTTCTTGGGATAGCCAACCAAATTATGTAAGACCTGCTAACCGAATTTCAACAGAACCAAATAAAACACATGAGTTTTACGGTTTTAGAGTAGCTAGAACAATTACAAAATAATAAAAAACAGTATTGCAAAACCTAATTAAAATGGTACCTTTGCAAAAAATTTAAAAATGGCAACAAACAGAACTTTTACAATGATTAAACCAGATGCTGTAGAAAACGGACATATTGGTGGTATCTTAAACATGATTACAGAAGGTGGTTTCAAAATTGTTTCTTTGAAATTAACTCAATTAACTATTGCTGATGCACAAGCTTTTTACGCTGTTCACGCTGCAAGACCATTTTTTGGTGAATTAGTTGAATTTATGACAAGAGGTCCAATTGTAGCTGCTATCTTAGAAAAAGAAAATGCAGTTGAGGATTTCAGAACTTTAATTGGAGCTACTAATCCAGCTGATGCAGCTGAAGGAACTATCCGTAAAAAATACGCTACTTCAATTGGAGAAAATGCAGTTCACGGATCAGATTCTGATGAAAACGCAGCTATTGAAGGTGCTTTCCATTTTTCAGGAAGAGAGCAATTCTAATTTTTAGAATTATCATATAAAAATCCCGATTCAATGAATGGGGATTTTTTTTTTATCGTAAAACTAAATTCGTTACCAAATCTTTTCTAAGTTCTTCATTAATCATCTTGATAATTTTTTCTTTTCCATAACTTAATTCTTCTCGTAAAACCGCTGATGATAAAGCTACATAAAGCGTAGAACCTTTTAATTGAATTTCAGTTGTATAATTGTTTACTCCGTTTCCCATTAAGTTTTTCCAAGCATCTCGAACATTAACAACATCCATACCTGCTTCCAACTTATTTTGAAAAATAAATTGTTTTAACACATCTCCTATCGAACTCTCTTCATTAAATCGTTTAGCCATTTTATTTTACCGAAAATTTTGCTGGTCTTTTATAATAATATTCTATTTCTTGTTGGTTTTTAACGACTAATTTATCCTTAGTCAATTCGATAATTTCCTCATTCCAAGAAGCATAAGTAGTTTTATATTGAATTGATGCGTCTCCATCCTTAACAACCACAACAACATCTTCTTGAATATCATTTGTTAAATACGTTCCATCCAACTGAGGCATTACTTTCTTTCTAAAACCTTTATTAGCTTCAATTTTAAAGAAATCTATCGTTTCATTTACTTTATATTCTTTCTTATCTCCATCTGGAAGTTCAACTTTTTCAATTTCCCAATAACCGTTTAAATTTGAAATATCAGCCTCCGAAATATTCTGTTTACACGAAAGAACTGATAATAAAACAATTAACAAAAGAATTCTTTTCATACTATTATTATCAAATTAGATTATAAATTTACAATTAAAAATCATTTGAATTAAACTATTCTGTAATTTTATTGTCTAATGAATGTACAACCATTTTTACAGCTATGAAAAAGATTATCCCTCTACTTGCGTCATTACTATTTATAAATTGTAGTTCTGATGATTCTTCTACAACAACTCCAGTAGAACAAATGTACTTTCCTCCTATTGGCTCAACAACTTGGGAAACCAAAACTGTAGCATCGCTTGGATGGAATGAATCACAAGTTCAGCCTTTATTAGATTATTTAGAATTAAAACATACAAAAGGTTTTATCGTACTTCATAATGGAAAAATTGTATTGGAAAATTATTTCAATGGTCATTCTGCTTCAGAACCATGGTATTGGGCAAGTGCAGGTAAGACACTAACTGCAACTGTTACTGGAATTGCTCAACAAGAAGGCTATTTAAATATTAATAATAAAGTTTCAGATTATCTTGGAACAGGCTGGACAAGCGCTCCACTTGTAAAAGAAAATTTAATTACGAATAAACATCTTTTAACTATGACATCGGGGTTAAATGATGCTCTTGGTGACGATGTTTCTCCTGCCAATTTACAATATGTTGCCGATGCTGGCACACGCTGGGCATATCATAATGTTTATGTGAAATTACAGGATGTGGTTGCAGCCTCAACAGGACAAACTTGGACAAACTATTTTAATACTAAATTAAGAGATAAAATAGGTATGACTGGTGGTTTGTGGGTAAATAGTGGAGGACTGAGTGTATATTGGAGCACAACAAGAAACATGGCACGTTTTGGTTTATTAGCTTTAAATAATGGAAAGTGGGAAAGCAATCAAATTGTTCCACAAAGCTACATGCAAAATGCAACAACTACATCGCAAAATTTAAATTTAGCTTATGGTTATTTGTGGTGGTTAAATGGGAAATCTAATTATAGATTACCACAAAGTCAATTACAATTTAACGGAACTCTAATACCATCAGCTCCTAGCGACATGTATTGTGCATTAGGTAAAAATGACCAAAAAATATATGTCGTACCAAGCAAAAAATTAGTTATAATCAGAATGGGAGATGTTGCTGATGGGGTAAATTTTGCATTATCAGACTTTGACGAGACTTTATGGGAAAAAATAAGTGCTGTTATCAACTAACAGCACTTGTTTTATTTTTTTGCTTTCTTCTTACCGCTTGTAAACTTTATTAGTAAATACATTAAAATAGCAAAAGATGCTAATCTTAATGTGATAAAAACATAATCATAATCCTCAAATGGAATTGCTACTAAAGCCATGATAACAGCCGCTAAGAATAATTGTACTGTTCTGTATTTTAAAAGTTCTCTCACTGTAGTAAATCTTATTTAAAAAACGAATCTACAAATTCGTATTTATTAAACACTTGTAAATCTTCAATTCCTTCACCAACACCAATATATTTAACAGGTATTTGAAACTGATCTGAAATTCCAATAACAACGCCTCCTTTTGCAGTTCCATCTAATTTTGTAACCGCTAGACACGAAACTTCTGTTGCTGCTGTAAATTGTTTAGCTTGTTCAAA
The DNA here is from genome assembly GCF_023151265.1 of Flavobacterium sp. GTDB lineage: Bacteria > Bacteroidota > Bacteroidia > Flavobacteriales > Flavobacteriaceae > Flavobacterium. The sequence goes on along the minus strand of NZ_JAKLJH010000031.1, from coordinate 5,797 downwards.
GGCATTTTGACCTGTAGAACCATCTAAAACCAAAAGTACATCATTTGGCGTATTTTCCACCACTTTTTGCATTACTTTTTTCACTTTAGAAAGTTCGTTCATCAAACCAACTTTATTATGCAAACGACCTGCTGTGTCAATAATTACCACATCAGCATTTTGAGCAACAGCACTTTGCAATGTATCAAACGCAACAGATGCTGGATCACTTCCCATTTGTTGTTTTACAATTGGCACACCTACTCTATCTGCCCAAATTTGTAATTGGTCGATTGCGGCAGCTCTAAAAGTATCAGCTGCACCTAAAACTACATTATAACCCGCTTTTTTAAATTGGTAAGCTAATTTTCCTATTGTAGTTGTTTTTCCTACTCCATTAACCCCAACTACCATAATTACGTATGGTTTTGTATTTGCTGGAATTTCAAACTGCGTCGCTTCACCTGAATTAGTTTCCGATAACAAACCTGCAATTTCTTCTCTAAGAATTCCATTTAATTCATCAGTCCCTAAATATTTATCTCTTGAAACGCGTTCTTCTATTCGTTCAATAATTTTTAATGTTGTGTTTACACCAACATCTGAAGAAACCAAAATTTCTTCTAAGTTATCTAAAACTTCCGCATCTACTTTAGATTTTCCCGCAACAGCTTTGGTTAGCTTAGAAAAAAACGATGTTTTCGATTTTTCTAAACCTTTATCTAAAGTTTGCTTAGCCTCTTGACTAATGTTTTGATCTTTCTTATCAGAAGAGAATATTTTTTTAAAAAAACTCATACTAAAATTAGGGTTTAAGTATTTGCAGAAATGATTTTACTCCAAATCCATTTATCAGACAAATGTAAAAATAAAAAAGCTACTTTCAAACGAAAGTAGCTCATCTATATAATGTAAAATGAATTATTTCTTTTTCAAGAACTCATCAACTTCTTCAGGAGTCATAACTGACTCAACGAAAGTATAAGCACCCGTTTTTGGAGATTTAACCATTTTGATAGCTTTAGTTAATCTTTTAGAAGCTGTTTGTAAAGTTGCTACGGTTTTCTTTGCCATGACTTATCTTATTTAATTTCTTTGTGAACAGTTACTCTTTTTAAGATTGGATTAAATTTTTTAATCTCTAATCTATCTGGAGTGTTTTTTTTATTTTTTGTAGTAATGTAACGAGATGTTCCAGGAACTCCTGAAGTCTTGTGCTCTGTACATTCTAAAATAACTTGGATTCTATTACCTTTCTTTGCCATTTTGATCTATGTTTTAAGGATTATACAGATTTAACAAATCCGTTAGCTTTTGCATTTTTCAATACAGCAGCAATTCCATTTTTATTAATCGTTTTTAAAGCAGCGGTTGAAATTTTCAACGTTACCCATCTATCTTCTTCAGGAATATAAAAACGTTTTTTAACTAAGTTAACAGAGAATTTTCTCTTTGTTTTATTCATAGCGTGAGAAACATTGTTTCCTACCATCGCTCTTTTACCTGTAAGTTCACAAACTCTTGACATTATTTCTAATCTTTATTTCGTTATCTAAAATCAGGGTGCAAAGAAACAAAATCCATTTCATATACACAACTATCTTTTACTATTTTTTTAAAATTTCTTTATAAATTAGCTCCAACCCTTTGCTTACCGCTCTATCAATGACTTTTTCACGCGGTTGACCAAAGTTAAATCCCTCAACAAAAACTTCATTTGGCGTTGCAATTCCGATGAAAACTGTTCCTAATTCAGCATCTTCATCACCTTTTGTAGGACCAGCATTTCCTGTTGTAGCAATCGCATAATCTGAATTCATTACTTTTTGAACCGATTTAACCATTTCTTTTGCAACTTCAGCACTGACTACTCCATATTTTGCAATTATATTTTCATCAATTTCTAAAACATCAATTTTAGCTTGAGTTGCATAACTCACCACACTTCCTTTAAAATAATTTGAAGCTCCTGAAATTGCAGACAAAGTTGAAGCTATTTTTCCACCTGTACAACTTTCTGCAGTTGAAATTGTTAACATTTTTTCGGTCAACAATCTCCCTAAAACTACTTCAATTGGCTCATCCTCGTTATAACCAACAATTATATCATGAATCAATAAATCGAGTTTTTCAACTTGTCGTTTGATTTCTTCTTTTAACAAAGTTTCGTCATTTCCTCTAGCCGTTAATCTCAAGCGAACTTTTCCTGGACTAGGCAAATAAGCCAACTTAATAAATTCTGGCAAATCATCTTCCCATTCTTCAATTTGTTCAGCAATTAAACTTTCACCTCGACCATACGTCATAATGGTTTGATGCACAATATAAGGACGTTCAAATTTTTGAACTAAGTTTGGAATCACTTCGTTATCAATCAGATACTTCATTTCATATGGAACGCCTGGCAACGAAATAAAAACGGTATTTTCTTTCTCCATCCACATTCCTGGAGCAGTTCCTGCTTGATTGAAAAGTACTTTTGCTTTGGTTGGAACCAATGCTTGTTCCCTATTAATTTGCGTAATTGGACGCTTATAAAAACCTTCAATTATAGATTTTACATGTGCTAAAACCGCTTCGTTTTCAATTAATTCATCATCAAAATAGTCGCAAAAAGTTTTCTTAGTAATATCGTCTTTAGTTGGACCTAATCCACCTGTCACAATAACAACTTCTACCTTATTTTGAAGTGAATGAAAAGTATCTAAAATATGTTGTTTATCATCAGAAATGGATAACATTTCATGCGTTGCAATTCCGATTTTATCTAAGGCTTTTGCAATATAAGAAGAGTTTGTGTCAACAATTTGGCCAATAAGAATTTCATCGCCAATGGTAACTATAGCAGCTTTCATTTTAAATATTTAATAGATTTTGGGGATTTGAAAAAAGGATATTACAGTTTGAAATCTTTCTTGATTTCTTTAACTGCTAAATCAATTCTATCTTTTAATGATTTGAAAACCTCTTTAATTTCTTTTCGTTTACCTTCAGCTTTTGCCCAAGTCATGATTTGGATATTTTCCTCGTAAGCTAAATCCATACCAAGCAAATCCAATGTAGGTTTTATTTTATGACATGACGAATACGTTCTGGTGTAGTCTTTCTCTTCAATTGCAACTTTAATTGATTTTATTTCAGCTGGAACTTCCTCTAAAAACAAAGTCACAATTTGTAATGCAAATTCAATATCATTTTCTGAAATTTCATACACTTTCGCTAAATTATATTGTAATGCCATAACTACCTAATTTGAATTTTAAACATCGATTTTCCTTCTATAAAACCTTCTAAAACATCACCTTCAGTTACTTTTGCAACACCTTTTGGAGTTCCTGTAAAAATAATATCTCCAATTTTTAATGTAAAATATTGTGAAACATAAGCAATTAACTCATCAATTTTCCACAACATTAAACTAGTATTACCCTCCTGAACGGTGGTTCCATTTGATTTTAACTCAAAGTTAATATTTTCTAACGAAGTATAATTTTTTTTCGATGTAAAGCTCCCAATTACCGCTGAATGGTCAAATGCCTTTGCTTTTTCCCATGGCAACCCCTTCTCTTTCAACTTACTTTGCAAATCTCGAGCCGTAAAATCGATTCCTAAACCAATTTCTTCGTAATATTTATGAGCAAATTTAGCATCGATATGTTTTCCAACTTTACAAATCTTAACCAAAATTTCCACTTCATGATGAATATCATTACTAAAAGCAGGAATCACAAATGGATTTTTATTAGGCAAAATAGAAGAATCGGGTTTCATGAAGATAACCGGTTCTGTTGGTCTTTCATTATTTAACTCCGAAATATGGTCAGCATAATTGCGTCCGATACAGATTATTTTCATAATTCTAGTAATTAGTAAATAGTGTAAAGTAATTAGCAACTATTTACTAATTACTTTTCACTAATCACTTTATTTAGTATTTAACTTTCTTAATTTAATTCCTGTCAAAACTTTTTTCGTATACAACGGAAAATCAGCATTTTGAATCCAACCAAAATAACCTGGCTCTTTATCAAAAACATCATCTACCAGAGCTCCTTTATGTTTTCCGAAGGTAAAAATTTCTTTTCCTTCATTATTTAAAGCAATAAATCCTGCAAAATCAACTGATTTTTTACGTGTTGTGAATTCAGATAACGATTTCATGTCATTTTCTAAATTCTCGTAACGATCCAATTGCGCTTTTAAGATTTCGTAAGTTGCCATCGTATCCGCTTCAGCACTATGGGCATTTTCTAAACTTTGTCCGCAATAGAATTTGTATGCTGCACTTAAAGTTCGTTCTTCCATTTTATGGAAAATCGTTTGCACATCAACTGAAACTCGGTTTTTCATATCAAAATCAACCTCAGCACGTAATAATTCTTCTGCCAAAAGTGGAATATCAAATCGTTCTGAATTAAAACCAGCCAAATCCGAATCTTTAATCATATTATGAACTTGCGAAGCTAATTCTTTGAATGTTGGTTCATTCGCTACTTTTTCATCCGTAATTCCATGAACAGCTGTAGTTTGTGGCGGAATTGGAATCGTAGGATTTACCAACCACGTTTTGCTTTCTTTATTTCCGTTTGGATATACTTTAAATATTGAGATCTCTACAATTCGATCTCTTGCTACATCAATTCCTGTAGTTTCAAGGTCGAAAAAGCAGATAGGGCGTGTTAATTTTAATTCCATAGCGATTTTATATAAGGCAAAGATAGAAAAACCCGATAGCTTTTAAAACTATCGGGTTTACATTTATAATTTATTCTCAGATTAGAAATCTCTATTTACGTCAAACGCTTCTAAATAATCCGCAACGCGTTTTACAAAACTTCCTCCTAAAGCTCCATCAACAACTCTGTGGTCATAAGAGTGTGATAAGAACATTTTTTGACGGATTCCAATAAAATCACCTTCTGGAGTTTCGATAACTGCAGGCACTTTTCTGATAGCTCCTAAAGCTAAAATACCTACTTGTGGTTGATTGATAATTGGAGTTCCAAAAACAGAACCAAAAGTTCCCACATTCGTAACAGTATAAGTTCCACCTTGTGTATCGTCTGGTTTTAATTTTCCTGCTTTTGCACGATTTCCTAAATCGTTAACTGCTTTTGCCATTCCAACTAAGTTTAATTGGTCTGCATTTTTAATTACAGGAACGATTAAGTTTCCATTTGGTAACGCTGCCGCCATTCCTAAGTTGATATTTTTACGTTTGATGATAAAATCACCATCAACTGAAATATTCATTCCTGGAAAATCTTTCAATGCTTTTGCAACCGCTTCCATGAAGATTGGTGTAAAAGTTAACTTCTCACCTTCTCTCTTTTCGAAAGCATTTTTAACTTTATCTCTCCATTTTACGATGTTGGTAACATCAACTTCAATGAACGACTGAACGTGAGCTGAAGTTTGTACCGAAGCTACCATGTAACCCGAAATCAACTTACGCATTCTGTCCATTTCAACAATCTCATCACCTCCGTTTACAGAAACTGGAACAGCTTGTGCTACTGGAGCTGGAGCTGCTTTTGGAGCCGCCGCTGGAGTCGCAACAACTGCAGGCTGACTTCCTCTATTTTTAATATAATTTAATAAATCTTCTTTGTTTACACGACCATCTTTACCAGAACCAGCAATTGATTCTAATTCTGATAATGAAATTCCTTCTTCTTTCGCAATATTTTTAACTAAAGGTGAAAAGAATTTATCTGATGCCGAAAAATCAGCTGGAGCTACAGTTTCTTTTGCAACTTCTACTGCTTTCGCAACTTCTGCAACTGCAACTGGCGCTTCTGCTTTAACTTCTGGAGTT
>NZ_JAKLJH010000231.1 GCF_023151265.1 Flavobacterium sp. | reverse complement strand
AAGATGCTAAGTCTTCGCCAAATTCAAGATTTTCGGCTTCGGTAAATTTAGGAAGTAGTCAATATTTTAGACAATCTGTTAATTTGAATAATATTGGATCAACAGTTAATAACAATTTAAGTTCATCTGTTTCCTATTCAAAGACTTTTCAAACGGTTCCGCAAGTAAATATGTCTATGTCTGCTACGCACTCTCAAAATACAAATACGCAACAGATAGATATGACACTTCCAACATTTCAAGCAAGTGTTGATCGTGTTTTCCCTTTTGCATCAAGAGACGGAATCAAAAAAGGAATTATTAAAAACATTAGTTTTCAATACAATATTAGAGGTGAAAATAGAATTCGTACTACAGATTCTTTATTCTTTAAACCTCAAATGTTTAGAGATGCAAGATCAGGCTTTCAACACTCTATTCCTATTAGTACTAACTTTAAAGTTTTTAAATATTTTAGTATTTCAGCAAGTGCTAATTACAATGAAGTATGGACTTTTAACACAATTGAAAAATTTTACAGTGCTACAGAAAATAAAGTAGTTACTGTAGATCAAAAAGGATTTGAATCTTATAGAACTTATAATTTTAATGCCGGTATTGGTACCACAATTTACGGAACATTCAATTTTGGAGAAGACAAGAAAATTGAAGCTATTCGTCATGTCATGAGACCTAATATTTCATATGGTTTTACTCCAAGTTTTGATCAATATTTTGAACGCTATGCTTTAGATGCTACTGGCATTAATTTTGATGATTATACGAAATTTGATGGAGGACTTTTTGGTTCGCCTTCAAATAATGTTTCCAATACAATGAATTTATCCTTAAGCAACACGTTTGAAGCTAAAGTAAAAGATAAAAACAGTAAGAAAGGTGAAACTAAAAAAGTAATGCTTTTAAACAATTTAAACTTTTCTACACGTTACGATTTTACTGCCGATTCATTAAAATTAAAAGAAATTTCAGTTAGTGGTGGAACACAATTGTTTAAACAAAAAATGAATATCAACTTTGCCGCTGTACTTGACCCTTATGCTATTGATAATTCAGGAAAAAGAATAGAAAAATTTAATATTGATAACGGAGGAAGTTTATTGAGATTACCTCGTGCCAATTTAACTTTAAACTATAGTTTTTCAAGTTCTGATGGCGATAAAAAAAGTAATACTTCTGATCAAAATGTTCAAAATGGTGGTCGTGAAGATGATTTATTTGGCGTTGGAGCTGATTTAAGTGATAATCGTCAAAGTTTGTTTGGAAAAGATAAAGAAGGCGATAAAAAAGAAAAAAATTCTGAATGGTACAATACAAAACTACCTTGGGATTTAAGAATTGCCTATTCTATAAATTATAACAATTCAAACCGACAAGACGAAATTGCTTCTCACTCTTTAATGGCTTCTGGAAATATTGAATTAGCGCCAAGATGGAAAGTTGGGTTTTCATCTGGATATGATTTTGTACAAAAAGGAGTTACGTTTACACAATTCCGTTTTGAAAGAGATTTAGAAAGTTGGAGAATGAGTTTCAACTGGGTTCCGTTTGGAACTAATACTTACTGGGGCTTTTTCATAGGAATTTCATCTTCTATCTTAAGCGATATTAAATACGACAAACGCCAATTACCAGACCGCGTTTTCAGACAATAATAAATCTTACAACATGAAAAAAATTATTTATACCGACAAAGCGCCTGCTCCTATTGGTCCTTATAACCAAGCGGTTTTGGTAGGCAACACTTTATATACTTCTGGACAAATTGCTTTAAATCCAGCTACTATGGAATTGGTTTTAGATGATATTGAAACCGAAA
>NZ_JAKLJH010000230.1 GCF_023151265.1 Flavobacterium sp. | reverse complement strand
GAGATTTGAGTGCAAAGAGAAAATAGAAGTTGTCTTGATATTTTTTCTATTTTTTCTTTTTCTACTTCTCTTTTTTCGCCTTCCTTTCGGTGTTCGTTTCTCTTCTCCTCGATTTTTGAAATTATTTCTTGAAGTTGATTAATTATGAAGTCTGTGTTATCGTTCAGAACCGAGAAAAATACATTAAGCGTTCTTAGGCCTAGTGTATAAGTTTCCTTTAGTAACTGAAATTTGACTGGACCAGTCATTGATCCGGTTGGATTATTTTTTAAAATCTGTCCAATTATTTCAATAAGTTTAAAACTTAGATTTAATTTTGAAACAATATCTATTTCATCAATATCTTCATCTAAATCCCATGTTGGTTTAATCTCAGATTCCTTTTGCCGCAATTCAACTTCATCATGTTTTGTATTTTCTTCGTTACGCACTTCTTCTACTGTCTTTGATTTCAGATAGAGTTTTGGAAGCTCAGAAACTAGTTCATGCAAATGTGAGATGTCATTTTCGAGTTTACAAGGACTTAACTCTTTGAAAATGTCACTTGCATTTTTAATTAACTCGGTTACTATAAATTCATCATTGCTAAAATGAATCAGAAACATTAGAATGTTTGCAAACTCCGTTCTATAAAGTCGTTGACAAAGTTTAGTAATTACTTCTTTGATTTCTCTTTTTGCAATGTTTTTTGCTAAAAATTGAGCCTGAAAATAATAATATGTGTATTGGTACTTAAACTCGATCGTATCACCGAATGAATTTAACACGCCTACTTTACACAAAGTATCTATTGTTTTATCTGCTGTCATTGACGCAGGTAAATCCATTTTGGCAAACTGACTTATGTCTTTATGAAAAGTATCGAACTCATTACGAGAAATGATTGTTGTTTTCTTCTCAAAGAAAAAGTTGGCTAATTCAGCACAATAGCTTTGGTAAGTATTCAGTTCCGATTGCTCTCTGATATTGTCTGTAAGCGATTTTAAAATTAAAAGTTGGTAATAATTGCCATAAGAGCTTACCTGTAAATCATGCGGATTTGTTGATTCTAAAGCCTGTAAAAGAATAAGAAGAAAAATAGGATAATTTGGAACAATCCGTTGACCCATTGCGATGCTAATGGACCGCATAGCAATATCTATTTTTTTATAAGTTTCTTCATCAGTAACAAAGTCCTCCCTGCCTAAAGTATACCAACGTTGTATAAGTTTAGCTCTCATTGAATGGTTGAATTCAAGAATTTCGTATTGATGAAATTCTGAAAACAAATCACCAGGAGTTTCCTCATCTGCAATTATTTCTTCTATCGCCACTAGTTCATTCCCAATGAACAATAGGTTTTTGTAATAATTACTTATACTCTTTATAAAACGACCCTTTGCCTTTTGATTTTTGAGTGGATTCTTATCAAAATCGTCAATTAAAATGAAAACATTTGAAATGTCCTCCTGCTTAAAATCTTCTAATGCATCAGTTCCATATTGATTGATGAATTCCTTTTCAATAAGATTTTTGAAATCTACAAGACCTGAATTCTTGATGCTTTTTCCATCAATAATTAGAGGAACGTAATTTTTCAGGTACAGTGTTTTAAATACCGTTCGTAGCAAGGATGTCTTCCCAATGTTTTCACCTCCAAATAACAAGTATTTTGAATTTGGTTTTATATTTCTAATAACACTTTCTGCATTTTCAAGCAAATAGGAAATGTTTTCCTCGCTACTTTCTCTGGTATTGAAATAACGTAGTGTCGGATAAACATATATATCTCCCAATTTAATGTCTGATTTTTGTGGATGCCTGAATTTACCACCAACATCATTTAGAACTTCAGCAAACTCACGCGTCAAATTGTATTTTGATTT
>NZ_JAKLJH010000229.1 GCF_023151265.1 Flavobacterium sp. | reverse complement strand
CTAAGAGCGTTGGCATGAACTATATTTGCTGCTTTCTGCAAAGGAAGTCTCAAAAAATACATTCCAAATTCTTTGCTTAGTTTTTGATTCATCTGGTGGTCTATTAGCCACATTGCTACCTCAGCCACTCTCGCGGGAAATTCTTCAATTTCAATTCCATACATCTGATCTACGTCAATCAGTACTACGGTTTTGATATTCGTAAACATTTCTTTCTTGCTTAGTATCTTTAATACTTCGATTTCTAATAACCGTAATTCTCTATACGTGATTACTAAGAAGTTACCACAACCACAAGCTGGGTCTAGAAATTTTAAATTCCCCAACTTTTTATGAAAGTCGATTAACTTATTACGATTCCCCTTAACAGAGTCAAACTCTTCATAAAGTTCATCAAGAAAAAGTGGTTCAATTAATTTTAAAATATTTTTCTCGCTAGTGTAATGCGCTCCTAAATTTCTTCGCTCTTCTTTGTTCATTACCGCTTGGAACATCGAGCCAAAAATAGCGGGAGAAATCAAACTCCAGTCCAAGTGGCAACATTCCAATAACGCATAACGCATTTTAGAATCGAAGCTGGCAATGGGTAAAACTTCCTCAAACAACTTTCCATTTACGTACGGAAATTTATTTAATTGCTCATCAATATTTTTAAATCGTTTTTCTTTTGGTGTATTTAAAACTTGAAATATTTCATGTAACTTTGCGGCGAGGTCAGAGCCGTCTTCATTTGTTCGTTGCTCTATGTAGTCTTGGAACGCTTGTTTCTCAAAAATCATAGTATCTTCTGCAAATAAACAGAATAAAACTCTTACTAGATACACTTCTAATGGATGCTCCGTATATCCAATATCCTTTAAACGATCATGGAGTTTACCCATTAGCTCGGCGGCTTTGATATTTACAGGGTCTTGCTCTTCATAGATTTTTTGCTCGTAGCCTGCAATAAAAGCAAAGTGTTGGACATTATTTGTTAAATCACTCAGTTTGAACTCAACAACTCTTTCATCGGAGGAAGTCGGCTGTAGGCTTTCTAAATCATACAAACGAAAATTTGTAAAGTCAGAAACTAAAATATATCGGGGCAATTCATTATCCTTTAATCCAGGAAAATAGCCCTTAGCCTGTTCATGGGCTTTATTCAAATCTTTGCCTTTTGATTTGAATTCAATTAGAATTTTCCCTTTCCATAAAAGGTCGATAAATCCTTGTTTGCCGCTTTCATCTTTTACATTTAATTCAAATGTTGCAACTCGCCTTCTATTGATCCCGAACACATGGAAGAACGCATCCATAAAAGACTTCGCCTCGGCTCTTTCATTAAAGTCATTTTCCCATTCTTTAGAAAACTGAACTGCTCGTTCTTTAATTTCATTCCAACTTAATGCCATATTACCTACTATCTAATTTTGAACAAATATCCAATTTTCATCTATTGTAAAAATATAAAAACCTTATTTTTTCCTTGTTCTGTGTCAAGATGATTTTGTTTGAAGCACCTGAGACCAAGACAGAATAATTGCCAACTCAATATATCAAATATATTATTTAGTTCAATTGCAATAATGACTCTCTCAAAAATTAATATAGTATTTTTGAAAAATCCTTGACATACTATACCCCACTATGGTATAATGCAATTATGAAAGAAGCACTGACTCAATTTCAAATAGAAGGGATGACCTGCACTGCTTGTTCAAACCGAATTGAAAAAAACCTGAATAAAATTCCCGGTATAAAAGCAGAGGTCAATTTCGCTTCTGAAAAAGCTACGATCCACTTTTTAGACGGAAAAAAAGATATTGCTTTAATAGAAAAATCGGTAGAAAAAACCGGCTATAAGGCTCGAGAAATTGTATCAAACTCTAGATC
>NZ_JAKLJH010000228.1 GCF_023151265.1 Flavobacterium sp. | reverse complement strand
ACTAAACGAACTCTTAAATTTTGATAATTAGGCCTTCTGCTAACAGCGGTTTCCCGCAATAGCTGGTAAATTGCTAAAAAGAAGCCCGATTTTCCTCTGGAAAATCTTATCTTCGTAAGACAAAAAAACTTTAAAACCCGCTACTGCGGCAAGCCGCAAAACGTCAGGCTGTGAAAAAACCTCCTTTTGTACAAAAAAATACTTTTTTACAAAGCATTAGTTTCGTTGTAAGCCAAGCTATATTTTGATGTATTTTGAGTTGCTCCAAAAATAATTGAAGCTAAAAACAACCTTAAATAGGTCGTTTTTACAAAAAAACACTCCTTTTTCTTATAAGGACTGTTCCAGGTTTGGAGTTTGGCTATTAAATTAGGCACACCAAGGATATTGATGCTGCGTTTTATATTGTACACCAACATAATCAGACTATGTTCACCATTTACTTTTTCTAATCCTACTAAGTTCGTATAATTGTATCCCCATTTTCGCTTAATAGTACCAAAGATGTGCTCATTAATTTCTTGACGCTTACGATAAAGTTGGGCGTTTTCCTTATAGCGCTGGGTATTTTCTTCAACCGCTTCAGCATATTGACTTCGGTCAATCTCTCTTCCCCCTTTTCGACTAGTACATAAGTCTTTTACTGGGCAGGATTTACAGGCTGGAGTGCGAAATTTTTGATACATGTAGCCGCTTTCCTCCGTGCGACCTGTTTTCTTATGCCATTTTCCCGTAGTGGTTAAGACTTGTCCTTGTGGACAAGTATAAGTGTTTTCCTCCTTGTCGTAGGTAAAGTTCGAGACAAGATACTCGGGTTGCGTACCGTTTTCATTACTCTTTCCTTGTGCGGGAACGGCCACTATAGTGGTAATGTTGTTTTGTTTGCAAATTTCTAATTCGCGACCATTGTGATAACCTTTGTCAACTATAGCAGTAAAGGTTTCTATTGCTAGGTTTTCTTTTACTTCTAGCGCAATAGAAGACAGCGCATTCTTGTCGTTGCGATTAATGGTATGTGAAGCCACTACTAAGTTATGCTTGTCGTCCACAGCCGCTTGTATATTATAACTCACCTCTACCACTTGACCTTGAACCAAAAGTGCTCTTGCATCTGCATCTGTAGTACTTATTTGTGGTTCACCACTACTTTTAAGTTGTTCCTCTAGTAGTTCATATTTGATTTTATTTTGCTTTAGACGTTCTATTTTTTGTTGGATATTTGTTAAACTATCTAAATTCTCTTGATCATCGTTTTGTTCTAATTGATCTAAGTATTCCTGAGATTTTGCATCAATGTAGGCTAAATGTTGCGCTATTTTCTTTTGGCTATAATTAGCTTTTTTACTGTTGTGTGCTCTAGACTTAGTGCCGTCAATAGCAATGATGTCGCCAGAAATTAAATCCGCATCTTTTAAAAATGAAACAAATAATTTAAAAAGATTCTTCAGTGCTTTGGGATTCTCTTTCCTAAAATCAGATATCGAGTGGTAATTCGGGATAATCGCTTCCAAAAGCCATTGAACTTCAATATTCCGAAAGCACTCTCTTTCCAATCGCCTTGAACTTCGAACACCATTTAAATAACCATACAAATAAATTTTTAAAAAAACTTTCGTATCAAAACTTGGACGACCTTCCTTTTTTAAAACTCTAGAGATAAATCCTATTTTTTGCAAATCAATACTATTTACAAAAACATCTATAAAACGAACGGGGTTATCTGATGTGATTTTGTCTTCTAAACTAATCATTTGAAGCTGATGACGCGAAATTCCTTGGATATGTTGCATATATAAATATCCAAAAAATAAATCTTATTTGCAAGCTTTTTACTATATTTGTTTTCAAGACGGTGAAGTTTTTTCACAGTCTGACGTTAGCGGTAATTTT
>NZ_JAKLJH010000030.1 GCF_023151265.1 Flavobacterium sp. | reverse complement strand
GTTTTCTCTCGACAAAGATATTGGGGTGAACCTTTTCCAGTATATTATGTGAATGGTTTACCACAAATGATTGACAAAAAACACTTGCCAATCGTGTTACCAGAAGTTGAAAAATACTTACCAACCGAAGACGGGCAACCACCATTAGGAAACGCAACCGTTTGGGCTTGGGATACAGAAAAAAATACAGTAGTTAGCAATGATTTAATTGACAACACAAAAGTTTTTCCATTAGAATTAAACACAATGCCAGGTTGGGCAGGTTCTTCATGGTATTGGATGCGTTATATGGACGCACACAACACCGAAGAATTTGCAAACGAAGACGCTTTAAAATATTGGGAAAACGTAGATTTATACATCGGAGGAAGCGAGCACGCAACCGGACATTTATTATACTCTCGTTTTTGGAATAAATTCTTAAAAGACAGAGGTTATGCTCCAACCGAAGAACCATTCAAAAAACTGATTAATCAAGGAATGATTGTTGGGCATAGTGCATTTGTGTACCGTTTGGACTCAGTTACTTTTACTGATTCTGAATTAGAAAAAGAATTATACAATTCTGCATCATCAAATGAAGAATGGATAAAGAATAAGAAAAATGCAATTGTAGAAACTAAAAATGTAAAAAAACTAATTTTTGTTTCTCAAAAAAGGAAAGATGATTTTTCATTATTATCTTCATCTATAATTGACATTGGAGATAATCGAAATGTTTATAGTTTGAATTTTTCACCTATTCACGTTGATTTATCTTGTATCAATGATATTACAAACGAGTTAGATATCGAAAAATTCAAAGCACATCGTTTATATTCTGACTATGCAAATGCAGAATTCATTTTAGAAGATGGAAAATACATCGTAGGTCGTGAAGTAGAAAAAATGTCGAAATCGAAATACAATGTGGTTTCTCCAGATGATATTTGTGAAGAATACGGAGCCGATACGTTACGTTTATACGAAATGTTCTTAGGACCATTAGAGCAATCTAAACCTTGGAACACAGCAGGAATTACAGGAGTTGCTGGTTTCTTGAAAAAATTATGGCGTTTGTATTTTGATGATAATGGTTCAGTAATCGTAAACCATGAACCAACAGCAGATATGTATAAATCGTTACACAAAACCATCAAAAAAGTAACAGAAGATATTGAGAATTTCTCTTTCAATACATCGGTTTCTCAATTCATGATTTGTGTAAACGAATTACAACAATTAAAATGCAATCATAGAGCCATTTTAGAACCATTAGCGGTTTTAGTTTCGCCTTATGCGCCTCACATCGCAGAAGAATTATGGTCTGCTTTAGGTCACGAAGGTTCAATTGCAACAGTAGCTTTTCCAAAATTTGAAGAAAAATATTTAGTGGAATCTGAAAAAGAATATCCAGTTTCTTTCAATGGAAAAATGCGTTTCACAATTAAATTACCATTGGATTTAACCAAAGAGCAAATTCAAGAAATTGTTTTAGCAGACGAAAGAACCATCGCACAATTAGCAGGAAATACTCCAAAGAATATCATTATCGTTCCAGGTAAGATTATTAATTTGGTGGGATAAAATCCTTTTTGTCATTCTGAACTTGTTTCAGAATCTATAATTAGATAACCGCAGATTCGCAGATTTTAATCTATGAGTCTGCGGTTTTTCATTTCCCCTCTTTTAGAGGGGTGCCCGAAGGGTGGGGTGTCAAAATGTTTCAAAACGATTTTGATAACCTATGAATCTGCGGTTTTTTCTTTTCATTTTTGTAACATTTTTCATTTTTGTAACATTTTTCATTTTTTACGTATAATAGATAAACTAAAAAACTATAAAAATGGAAAAAAGAAACATTGGAAAACTAATTGCTGGAGTTGTAATCATTGCATTTGTATTTATTGCTGCTTTAATGTTTGGTTTGCCAAGATATAACGTGTGGCAACAAGAAATGGCAGGAAAAGCAGAAATGGCAAAAGCGGAACAAAATCGTAGAATTTTAGTAGAAGAAGCAAAAGCCAAATTAGAAGCCGAAAAATTAAACGCTCAAGCCGAAATTGAACGCGCAAAAGGTATGGCTGAAGCAATGAAGTTAGAAAACGGAACGCTAAGCGAAACCTACAACCAATATTTATTCATTAGAACCTTAGAAAAATTAGCAGATAAAGGCGATTTACCACAAATCATCTACGTACCAACCAACGGAATGGTTCCGGTTATGGATGTTTCAAAAAAATCTCCTGTAAAGCAGATGCAAGAGTAATTGTTTTTAGAAATATTTAACGAATGCCAAATTGTCATTTTGTAACTTTGGCTTGCAATTTGTACGGGTTTAGTGAATTAGAATTTTTAAAATAAATATTATGTGGACATATTATATCATTATTGGAGCGATTGCTCTTGTGAGTTGGTTAGTAAGTAATAAATTGAAGAGCAAGTTTGCTTATTATTCAAAAGTTACCTTACGTAACGGAATGAGTGGTGCCGAAATTGCAGAAAAAATGTTGCAAGATCACGGAATTACAGATGTAAGAGTAATTTCAACACCAGGTCAATTAACAGACCATTACAATCCAGCAAATAAAACAGTAAACTTGTCTGAAGCAGTTTATAATCAAAGAAATGCAGCGGCGGCAGCAGTAGCAGCTCACGAAGTGGGTCACGCGGTGCAACATGCGCATGCGTATCAATGGTTAACAATGCGTTCTAAAATGGTGCCTGTAGTAAACATTTCGTCAAATATGTCGCAATGGTTAATTATGGGTGGTTTAATTTTAGGCTTTGCATCTAAATCAAGTATTGGTTTTTATGTAGCGGTTGCAGGTTTGATTTTAATGGCAATTGCAACTACTTTCAGTTTTGTTACACTTCCTGTGGAATACGATGCAAGTAATAGAGCTTTGGCTTGGTTGAAAAATAAAAACATGGTAAGCCAACAAGAATATGCTGGAGCCGAAGATTCATTAAAATGGGCTGCAAGAACTTATGTAGTGGCGGCTTTAGGAGCTTTAGCGTCTTTATTATATTGGGCTTTCCAAATTTTAGGTTCGAGAGATTAAACGAATATTTTATAAAAACAAAATCCGTCAGACGCAAGTTTGACGGATTTTTTATTTTTACTTACAGCTGGATTTGTCTTTCAATTTGTTGTTCCAATGAAATATAGGTTTCCGTTCTTGAAACACCATCAATTGGTTGTATTTTCTTATTGAGCAATTGCATCAAATGTTCGTTATCTCTACAAATTAGTTTGATTAAAATGCTCCAATTTCCTGTGGTATAATGACATTCCAAAACTTCTGGAATCTTCTTCAATTCTTTTACCACTTCTGGATTACTCGATGCTTTTTCCAAATAAATTCCAATGAAAGCCATCGTGCTATAACCTAAAACTTTAGTATCTACAATAAACTTCGAACCCGAAATTACACCCGCTTGTTCTAATTTTCGTAATCGTTGATGAATAGCTGCGCCAGAAATTCCAATTTTATTCGCAATCTGTAAAATAGGTTTACGAGCATCTTCCATTAAGTCGCGAAGAATTTCTTTGTCAATTCCGTCGATTTCGATTTGTAAGTGATTTATCTTCATTTTCAATTGATTTGAAAGTAAAAATACAAATTTGATTTCAAATCAAATAAAAAAATCCGAAACCAATTACGATTTCGGATTTTATAAATTATAAAAGTGATTTAATTTTTTACATTCAACGGATTATAGCCTAAATAAGGCACTTCAGTTTCTTTGAAAATTACACCATAATCTTCTAATTCTTTTAATATAGGATTGTAGACTTCTTTTGTAATTGGCAATTGTACGCCAGGAGTAGTAATTTCTTTGTTTAAAATTTTCAACGTAGCTATTGCGACTGGAAGTCCAACGGTTTTTGCCATTGCAGTATACGTTTGGTCATCACCAATACAAACCATTGTGGAATCAATTTGTTTTTTCTCACCGTTTAATTCGTAGCCAAATTTGTGATACATGACAATCATGTCTTTGTCATTTGGTTCTAAAGCCCATTTTTCGGCTAATATTTTTTCTAAAATTTGAGCTGGAGTTGCCTTAACTAATCCTACTTTTTTGTTTGGGTTAAATAAATCGATTTCTACTAATTTATCCCAAATAATATCGTCTTGATCAATTTTTTGAATGGCACGAAGTTTAATTTCCACCGTATCGGTTGGATGATAAGGTAAAAATGAATTTGTAAATTCACGATATGTCATTTCTTCTGAATTGTCAATCGTATACGAATCATCGGTCATTCCAAGTTGTACTAAAATGTCCCAAGCTCTTGAATATCCCACTCTTCTAATCGTTCCACGATAACAAGTTAAAGCGTCGTCTAATCCGTAAACGCTTCTGTATTTTAGAGAATCTCTGTTAGCATATGCTTCAAATCTTCCGTAACCTTCTACCTCTAAAAACTCCGTTCTTCTAAATAATTTTGAGTATGGAATGTATTTGTATTTCCCTTCTTGAATGAATTTTGCAGCTCCACCTTGTCCTGCTAAAACTACGTTTCTTGGATTCCAGGTAAATTTGTAATTCCACAAATTAGTGTCGCTTTCAGGAGCAACTAATCCACCACAGAACGATTCAAATAAAATGATTTCTCCACCTTTTTCGCGAATTTCATCTAATACTTTCATGGCACTCATGTGGTCAATTCCTGGGTCTAGCCCAATTTCATTCATGAAAACCAAGCCATTTTCTTTAGCTGCATCATCTAATTCTTGCATTGCTGGGCTAATATAAGAAGCCGTTACCATGTGTTTTTTGTAGGTAATACAATCTTTGGCAACTTCTAAATGCAAATGTGCTGGTAACATAGAAACCACAACATCCGCTTTTTGAATTTCCTCTTTTCGTTGTGCTTCGTTAAAAATATCAAAAGCAATAGCTCTTGCATTTTTGTGGTTGTTGGTTTTTTGTTTTGCTAATTCTTCTGATAAATCACCAATAGTAACATGAAGATTTTCTTTTTCAGAATTTTCTAATAGGTATTTTATAAGTGATGAAGCTGATCTTCCTGCTCCAATGACTAAAATATGTCTCATCTTAGGGTGTGTTGTAAAAATATCACACGAAGATAGTAAAATGTTATATTTGTGAAAACATTTTGTTGATTTATGTCATAATTTAACATAAAAAGTTTTCCTATCTTTGGTCTCAAATTTTTAAAAATGGATAAGAAAATACTTTTGGTTGCTGCTATTTTAGGTGTAACTGCAATAATTTTAGGTGCTTTTGGTGCTCATGCATTAAAAAAGGTACTTTCTGTGGAGCAATTGGCAACATTTGAAGTTGGAGTACGTTATCAAATGTATCATGCGTTGTTTCTTTTGTTTATAGGGACTTTTGCTTTTTTAGGAGAGAAAGAACGCTCGATTATTTTTTATTTAACAATTGTAGGTGTTTTATTTTTTTCAGGTTCTATTTATTTTTTGGCAACAAATACGATTACAAATTTAAAGACTAAATTTCTAGGACCCATAACGCCTATTGGAGGTTTATTCCTGGTTTCGGCTTGGGCATACTTATTTTATTCGGTATTATCTAAAAAACAGTGATTAAAAAACGCTATCTAAAATATAATTTATAATTTTGCACTTTATTAAATACACAACATAACAAACAATTTATGGATACGAATGCGCATATTACGAAATCGATTTCGTTAGAAAAGTACGGAATCGTTAATGTATCAGAAATCATATACAATCCTTCATACGATTATTTATATAATGAAGAATTAAACCCAGCTTTAGAAGGTTTTGAAAGAGGTCAGTTGTCAGAACTTGGCGCGGTAAACGTAATGACAGGTGAGTTTACAGGTCGTTCTCCAAAAGACAAATATATAGTAAAAGATAGCGTTACAGAAAATACCATTTGGTGGAATTCTGATAAAGCAGCTAACGATAACAAACCAATTTCTCAAGACACTTGGAATGCTTTAAAAGAAACTACAGTAAAGCAATTATCAAATAAAAAATTATACGTTGTTGACGCTTTTTGTGGTGCAAACGAAAACACAAGATTGAAAGTTCGTTTCATTATGGAAGTAGCATGGCAAGCACATTTTGTGAAAAACATGTTCATCCGTCCAACAGAAGCAGAATTAGAAAACTTTGGTGAGCCAGATTTTATTGTAATGAATGGTTCAAAAACAAGTTTCAAAGATTACGCAGCTCACGGATTAAACTCTGAAGTATATGTAGCGTTCAACTTAACTGAGAAAATCCAATTAATTGGTGGAACTTGGTACGGTGGTGAAATGAAAAAAGGATTGTTCTCTATGATGAACTATTACTTACCATTACAAGGAATTGCTTCTATGCACTGTTCAGCTAACAAAGGAAAAGATGGAGATGTTGCTGTTTTCTTCGGATTATCAGGAACAGGAAAAACTACATTGTCAACAGATCCAAAACGTGAATTAATCGGAGACGACGAACATGGGTGGGATAATGATGGTGTTTTCAACTTTGAAGGTGGATGTTATGCAAAAACTATCGATTTAAGTGCAGCTAACGAACCAGACATCTTTGGTGCTATCAAAAAAGATGCGTTATTAGAAAACGTAACGGTTGATGCTAACGGAAAAATTGATTTCAAAGATGGTTCAGTTACACAAAATACACGTGTTTCTTATCCAATTTACCATATTGATAACATTGTAAGACCAGTTTCCAAAGCAGGTCACGCTACTAAAGTTATTTTCTTAACAGCAGATGCATTTGGAGTAATGCCTCCAGTTTCTAAATTAACTCCAGAGCAAACTAAATATTACTTCTTATCTGGATTTACAGCTAAATTAGCAGGAACTGAAAGAGGAGTAACACAACCAGAACCAACATTCTCAGCTTGTTTCGGAAAAGCATTCTTGTCATTACACCCAACAAAATACGGTGAGGAATTAGTTAAGAAAATGGAGCAACACAATGCTACAGCTTATATGGTTAACACAGGTTGGAACGGAACAGGAAAACGTATTTCAATTAAAGATACTCGCGCAATTATCGATGCTATTTTAGATGGTTCTATCGAGAATGCAGAAACAAAAACAGTTCCAGTATTTAATTTTGTAGTTCCTACTGCTTTACCAAATGTAGATACGAACATTTTAGATCCAAGAAATACCTATGCTGATGCAGCTGAATGGAATACAAAAGCAGAAGATTTAGCTTCAAGATTTATCAAAAACTTCGTTCAATATACTGATAACGAAGAAGGAAAATCATTAGTAGCGGCTGGTCCTCAATTGTAATTTAAGAAATTTATATAGTAAAAAAGTCCCGAAATTTTCGGGACTTTTTTGTTGGGTTAAGTCAAACAAAAAACCCAAACTCTTTCGAATTTGGGTTCTATATATTCTTGTTTGTTTTTATTTTCCTTTATTGGCTTCAGCTACATATTTCTCTAAAGCTCCTGTCATTGATGGTGTTCCAGGGCTTGGCGCCATAATGTCAATACGTAAACCGTGTTCTAAAGCTTCTTTTTTAGTAGTTTCTCCAAAAACAGCAATTCTAGTATTGTTTTGTTGAAAATCAGGAAAATTTTTAAATAACGATTTAATTCCTGTTGGACTAAAGAACGCTAAAATGTCGTAATAAACATCTTTCAAGTCTGATAAATCACTCATTACTGTTCTGTAGAAAATACCTTGTTTCCATTCTACTTTTAATCCGTCTAATGTTTGTGGAACATCGGCGTTTAATTGATCGGTATTTGGTAATAAGAATTTTTCGTCTTTGTATTTCTTAATTAGCGGAGCTAAATCAACAAAGTCTTTTTGACCTACATAAATTTTTCTCTTTCTATACACTACATAACGTTGTAAATAAAAAGCAACCGCTTCAGATTGACAGAAATATTTTAAATCTTCTGGTACTTTGTAGCGCATTTCTTCGGCCACTCTAAAAAAGTGGTCAACAGCATTTCTACTCGTTAATATGATGGCAGTATAATTATTTAAGTCGATTTTTTGAGCACGAACTTCTTTAGCAGGAACACCTTCTACGTGGATGAAAGGTCTAAAATCAACCTTTACTTTCAGTTTATTTTGAAGCTCAAAATAAGGAGAATTTTCTACTTTAGGCTCTGGTTGTGAAACTAATATTGTTTTCACTTTCAAATTTGACATATTTCTCTCTAATTTTTTGTAAACCAATTATAAATAAAATAGTAAGGTGCTATTTCAAGGGTGCAAAGATATAAAATAAAATAAAATATTTTACGTAATAGTAAATTTTGATATAATTTCAATGCCACCAAGTAAGTAGTGATGTTTATCGTGATTAGGGTAATCAACAATGTCCAAAAAAACCAATCTGAATCAAACGAATTGTAGAATAAAATAATATTAACTGGTAATAAAATGAATCCAAAATAAGCTCTATAATTGACTTTCAATAAGTTAAATTGTTCGTTAAATTCTTCAATTTTAAATGCTGTTGCAATAATTTTCTCAATTAAGAATTTAGAGAGGATAAAAACACTCAAAAAAGTAAAGATTTGAATGTAAATAATTAAGTCCGTTTTTTCAGCTCTGTCAAATTGATTTAATACTAATAAAGTAAAAAAAGAAAACGAAATCAATTGCAAAACAAACATCGAAATCGTAAATCCACTCATCAAGTTGCTACTATCGCGATAAATTTTTGTGTATTTATCAGAATAAGCCAATCGAACAAACTCGTTAAATCGAACAGAAGATATGGTTTTGTTAATGGCAATTATAGCCACGCAGATAATAAACAAAAGGGTTGCCCAATCTTTGCTTTCGATGATTCTGTCGTGTAATTGAATTGCTAACATATTGGCGCAAAATTACAAAAAATAGTGTCACTTTCATTATTATAAAATTATTAAGAATTGTCAGGTAGAAATACCTTATTTTTGCAATTGAAATACAAGATTTTTTATGGCTCAGGGTATTGTTGTAATTCCAACTTTTAACGAAATTGAAAATATTGAAGCAATTGTAAAGGCAGTTTTGTCTTTGCCTACTTCTTTTCATGTTTTAATAGTAGATGACAATTCTCCTGATGGTACAGCGGCAAAAGTGAAAGAAATGCAAGAGGAATTTCCTACGCGATTGCATTTAAAAGTACGCATGAAAAAATCGGGTTTGGGAACAGCTTATGTGGCTGGGTTTAAATGGGCGCTTTCTCACGGATACGACTATATTTTTGAAATGGATGCCGATTTTTCTCACAATCCAAATGATTTAGAAAAGCTATTAGCTGCTTGTGAAAATGGTGCAGATGTAGCTATTGGTTCTAGATATTCTAACGGAGTTAATGTGGTAAATTGGCCTTTGAGTCGTGTTTTACTATCTTATTTTGCTTCCGTTTACGTTCGAATGATAACAGGCATGAAAATTGCTGATGCTACCGCAGGATTCAAATGTTACAGAAGACAAGTTTTAGAAGCAATCAACTTAGATCAAATAAAGTTTGTGGGTTATGCGTTTCAGATTGAAATGAAATATCGTGCTTTTGTAAAGAATTTTAAAATTGTAGAAGTTCCTATCATTTTTACCGATAGAACAAAAGGACAATCAAAAATGAGTGGAGGAATTATCCGCGAAGCCGTAGTAGGAGTAATAATGTTGAGGTTAAGAAAAATATTTAATAGATTATAATGAGTACTGTTTTAATTAGAAATGCCAAAATTGTTAATGAAGGAGCTATTTTTGAAGGTGATATTTTAATTGAGAATGAATTCATTAAAGAAATTGCCGAAAAAATAAGTCCAAAATCGTCTGACTGTGTTATTATTGATGCAGAAGGAAGTTACGTAATGCCAGGTGCAATCGACGATCAAGTGCATTTTAGAGAGCCAGGGCTTACGCACAAAGGAAATATAGAAACAGAAAGTAGAGCAGCGGTTGCTGGAGGAATAACTTCTTTTATAGAGCAGCCAAATACAGTTCCAAATGCTGTTACCCAAGAACTTTTAGAAGATAAATATCAAATTGCTTCTCAAAAATCGTATGCGAATTATTCGTTTATGATGGGAGGTACCAACGATAATTTAGAGGAAGTTTTAAAAACAAATCCAAGAAATGTTGCTGGAATTAAATTGTTTTTAGGTTCTTCAACGGGAAATATGTTGGTAGATAATCCTGAAGTTTTAGAAAAGATTTTCTCTTCAACAAAAATGTTAATTGCGGTTCATTGTGAAGATGAAGCAACTATAAAAGCCAATACCCAAAAATATAAAGAAGAATTTGGTGATGATATTCCAATGAAATATCATCACTTGATTCGTAGTGCAGAAGCATGTTATTTATCTTCGTCAAAAGCGATTGAATTAGCAAAGAAAACAGGTGCGCGTTTACATGTTTTTCACTTGTCAACTGCAAAAGAAATGGAATTGTTTACCAATAAAATTCCGTTAGAGCAAAAACAAATTACTGCCGAAGTTTGTGTGCATCATTTATGGTTTACCGATGCTGATTATGAAACGAAAGGCTCATTAATCAAATGGAATCCAGCTGTAAAAACACAAGAAGATAAAGACGCGTTATGGAAAGCGTTATTAGATGACAGAATTGATGTGATTGCAACGGATCATGCTCCTCATACATTAGAAGAAAAAATCAATCCATATATGACTTGTCCTTCTGGTGGACCATTAGTTCAGCATGCTGTTGTAGCTATGTTTGAAGCGCATCATCAAGGAAAAATTTCGGTAGAAAAGATTGTAGAAAAAATGTGTCACAATCCGGCAAAGATTTTCAAAATCGAAAAACGAGGATTTATTAAGGAAGGATATTATGCCGATATTGCCATTGTAAATGCTTATTTACCTTGGAATGTAAAAAAAGAAAATATTTTATATAAATGTGGTTGGTCGCCTTTTGAAGGATATAACTTTAAATCTAGAGTAACGCATACTTTTGTTAATGGAAAATTAGTTTATCATAATGGTAAAGTAAAAGATTTAAAAGTAGGCCAACGATTATTATTTGAAAGAGAAATATAATGAAACAGTTACTATTCTTATTCGTTGCTTTATTTGTGGCTTCTTGTTCAAAAAATCCTGTTCCAAAACCAGATAATTTGCTTGATGAGGAAACCATGGTTGATATTATTTATGATATTTCAATTCTTCAAGCTACAGATGGTTCAATGCCAAATAAGTTGATAGAGAATAATATTAAAATGGATCAATATATTTTTGATAAATACAAGATTGATAGTACTACATATCGTCAAAACCAATTGTATTATGCTGGTGATGCTAGAAAGTATAAAAAGCTCTACAAAAAAGTATTGGAAAGATTAGAGGGAGAAAACAAAGCAGATAGTCTAAATTCGAATAATCAAACCAATTTAGGGATTTCAAATCCTACTGTAGAATAGCTTTTAAATAGCTTTCTTTCTTTTGAAAAGTAAAATTAAGTTCTTTTTCAATTTTTGATGTGTCAAAAGTGGTTTTAGAATGTGATGAAGTTGCAGTACTTCGAGCTAATTTTCTTTTACGATTTAGTAATTTTGAAATCAACCAATCCATTCGCCAAGCAATAGAAGTCATCCATTTTGATGCTTCAATGGAAGGTTTTTTTACTTTTAATTCTTCCGAAATAAAATCGAGTAAGTCTTTTGTGGAAATATTTTCGCCAACTAAAGTATAACGTTCGCCATTTATTGAACTTTTCATAAGTTGAATCATGCATTTTGTTACATCTTCAACAGCAACAATTCCAATATTACCTTTGGTATAAAATGATAATCCATTTTTAACGGATTGAATAATTACATCGCTTCCTTTTTTCGGAAAACCATAACCAAAAATCACGCCCGGATTCACAATTACAACTTCCAAACCTTCTTGATGTCCACGCCAAACTTCCATTTCAGCACCGTATTTTGTAATCGCGTAATCACTGTGTAATTCTTCTGGATTCCATTCGGTTTCTTCTGTGATAGTAGTTTCGTGTTCTTTTGGGTTTCCTAAAGCGGCAATCGAACTCAGATGACAAAGTTTTTTGATGCCAAAATCGATACAACAATTCACCACGTTTGCAGTTCCTTCAATGTTGATTTTTCGAAGTTCGTCTTCGTCATTTGGGTCAAACGAAATCAAAGCAGCACAATGATAAACATGAGTGATATTTTCAAAAGCAATCTCTAAAGAAGGAATATCCGTAATATCGCCTTTTACCCAATTGATTTTATCAAAAAGAGCCGGTTGATGATGAAAAGCAAAAACATTCTTGACTTTTTCAATTTGTTTTTCAGAACGAAATAGGGCTTTGACTTCCTCATTTTCTTGAAGAAGTTGCACTAACAAATGCGAACCTACTAAACCTGTTGCTCCTGTGACTAAAATCATGATGTAAAAATAGCAATTCTTTTAAAAACGGACTAACTTTTAAACCTTCAAACTTTTAAACTTTTAAACTAAAAACTATCTTTGCTCAAATTATTTAAGAATCATGAAAAATTTTATTGAAGAAGTGACTTGGAGAGGAATGCTCCACGACGTAATGCCAGGCACAGAAGAACATTTGATGGAGCAGATGCGTGTGGCGTATGTGGGGATTGATCCAACCGCCGATTCATTGCATATAGGACATTTAGTTGGAGTTATGTTATTGAGACATTTCCAATTAAGTGGTCATAAACCCCTAGCGCTTGTAGGTGGAGCAACCGGAATGATTGGTGATCCATCAGGAAAATCGAATGAAAGAAATTTATTAGACGAAGCTACTTTGCGTCACAATCAAGAAGCGATTAAAGAACAATTAGCTCGCTTTTTAGATTTTACTTCAGCGGAACCAAACGCAGCTGAATTGGTAAACAACTACGATTGGATGAAAGAATTCTCTTTCTTAGATTTCATTCGTGATGTAGGAAAACACATTACCGTGAACTACATGATGGCGAAAGATTCAGTTAAAAAACGTTTGACTGGAGAAACTTCAGAAGGAATGTCATTTACTGAATTTACATACCAATTAGTTCAAGGTTACGACTTTTTACATTTATATCGTGCTAAAAAATGTACGCTACAAATGGGTGGAAGTGATCAATGGGGAAACATTACCACAGGAACAGAATTAGTCCGTAGAATTGAATCAGGTAAAGCGTATGCGTTGACTTGTCCGTTAATTACAAAAGCAGATGGAACGAAATTCGGAAAATCAGAAGGCGGAAATATTTGGTTAGATGCAGAAAGAACTTCGCCTTACAAATTCTACCAATACTGGTTAAATACATCGGATGTTGATGCTGAAAAATACATTAAGATTTTCACATTCTTAGATAAAGAAACGATTGAAAAATTAATTGCAGAACATAACGAAGCACCACATTTAAGAGCATTGCAAAAACGTTTGGCTGAAGAAATTACCATTATGGTACATTCGCAAGCTGATTTAGAAAATGCAATTGCAGCTTCAAATGCGTTTTTTAGTCCATCAATGGATGAGTTGAAAAAGTTGGATAAGAAAACGTTTTTAGAAGTTTTTGATGGTGTTCCTCAAGCTGAGATTTCAATGGAAGATTTGAGTGCAGGTTTAGATATGATTGCAGCATTAGCAGCAAAAACCAACTTCTTAGCTTCTAATAGTGATGCGCGTAGAGAATTGAAACAAAATTCAATTTCTTTGAATAAAGAAAAAGTCGGTGAAGATAAAATCATTACAAAAGAGGATTTAATCAACAATCAATTCTTGTTGTTGCAAAAAGGAAAGAAAAATTATTATGTGATAAAAATTGTTTAATCGTTAAATTGTTAAGCTGTAAATCGATTAAACAAATCAACAGTTCAACACTTAAACAATCATCAGGTTACAACCACGAATATCAGAATTATCAAAACGTCCCAACACTTCGAAAGAATGGTTGGGATATTTTTTTCCCAAATCTTGCGTAGCAATAAACGAACACGAATTGATATTGGCTAAATCAATCACGTTAATTCCACCTGTTTTTCCTTCGGATACATAAGTCAAAGCATCTTCTGTATCGCGAACTAAAATTTGCATCCATTGTGGGCATTCGAAAATACCATCGCCCAGTGAATACGCTTGCGAAAGTAATTCGGTCATGCCATATTCGGAATGAATTTTAGAAACGCCAAATCCGTTACATAAAATTGAATGTAATTCTTCACGAATCATTTCTTTGCGTTTGCCTTTCATGCCGCCAGTTTCCATTATGATGGTGTTTTTTAATTGGAATTTTTGTTTCTCAATTAAATCCAATAAAGCATAAGTAACTCCAATTAAAATTACATTTTGACCTGAATTATCTAACTCGATTAGTTTAGAAATTAATTCGTCGTAGTTATTCAAATAAAATCCAGAATCTTCATGATTGCTACTTTGGATTAAATCTTCTGCCATATAAATCAATGAAGAACCTTCGCGTTCTAAATAGGATGGAAGCAAGGCTAAAACACAATAATCTTCAATATTTCCGTAGAATTCTGAAAACCCTAAACGGTAGCTCATTTCGTACCAACTTACATCGGTAACTAAATGTTTGCTTGTTTGCATTCCGGTTGTTCCACTACTCGTAAACGTTTGCTGAATGGGTTCGTCAGCACTTAAAACGTTATGACTTTTGAAAAACTGAATGGGTAAAAAAGGGATTTCGGTTAATGATTTCACATTAGTTTTGTCTTTTTTCAAGAAGTTGCAAAATTGTTGGTACACCAAATTGTTATCGTACTGATGACGAAATACTTTTAAAGTAATTTTTTCAAATTCTTTTTTAGAACCAATTTGGAAAATATCTTCTTGTGAAATCATGTTGCAAAAATAGGAAACAAATTTATCATAACTAAAAAAGCACCAACTTTCGTTGATGCTTTTCTTTATTCTTGTCATGCTGAACTTGTTTTCAGCATCTAAATTATTGGATAACTAATTTTCTTGTAGCAGTTTTACCTTCTTCAGTAACTTTTACAATGTAAATACCAGCGTTTAAACCAGAAACGTTTACAGCGTTGTTAATTACGTTTGATTTTACAACTTCTTTTCCTAATACATCAAAAATTTGAACTGACATATCAGCATTAGCAGTTGAAGTTAAATATAACGTGTTTCCTTTTAATGGGTTTGGATACATAGTTAAACCTTCGATTGCATTAAATGATGAAGATGATAAAGTAACGTCAGAAAATGAACGTGCAACAACTTGAGGTGTTGTAACGTTTTTAGCAACTAAAACAACAATTGAATATGGAGTTGAAGGAATTACATTTGGAGTGGTAACGTAATCTACTTCAGCAAACAAAGTTCTAAAATTCATTGTGTTTCCATCAGAAATGCTATAATTTGTATTTACAGTAAATGTGTTTGATCCATTTCCGTCAGCAAAAGTTACGTTGTTAATTTTAACTAATTCACTTTCATATTGTTCAATACTTGCATTGATGTCATTTATAGTAACAAGTTGAGGTGTAATTGTGTTTCCGTTTGAAGAAGGGGTGTTGTTTTCAAATGGTACAATTTGTAAAACACCATTAAAATATGTTGTTTGTCCTTTTAAATTGGTAATACCATCACCAATTGCAAATGAATTTGTAATAACACCTGAATTGTCATCAATTAAAATAGCGGCAGTTGCATCTTGAATATATTTTTGATTTCTGTTTGCTGGTCTTGTGTAGGTAACGATTGCTTCTCCAGTAACATGGTAGTAACCTCCTATTCCATTATTTAAGACGTCTAATCTTAATGCATTTAAATTTGGAACAACAGTGTAAGATTGAATTGTGAAACTTACAGTGGCAGTAACTGCAGGAGAAAGAGGTGCATTGGTATCATCAACTAGTTCTAATGTTAAATTGTAAGTACCCGGTGTTAAGCTAGTTAATGCAATTGCAGTATTGTCAAATTTTGATAGTACAGGACCGCTATTAATAGTATAGTTTAAGTGTCCATCTCCATTTCCGATTGTTGCAATTACAAAGTTTGAAGTAGCAAAATTAATATTTACACTTGTTGTTGAAGGATTGTAAAGAGTTCCGTTTGTTGGTGATGAAACTACTAGTGTTGGGCTTGAACTTGGAGCTGTCCAAATAAAGTCATCTACTAATAAACGTTCTGTAGTTCCGTTAGATTTTATTCTAATTTGAATATTTGCATTTGTGCTGTTGATTACACCATTAACAGTTTTCCAGTTAGAGTCGTTAGTAACAGAAGCATCGATAGTTGAAGAGGTCGTCCAGTTCGAACCATTATCTGTAGAATATTCAACAGTGTAGTTAGTTGCTGGAGTATTGTCCCATCTTCTTGTAGCGAAAGAGAAATTTCCAACTCCACCCGATGAGATAGTGATAGTTAACGAAGTCGTTCCTGTTTGGTTTAATCGGAATGCATAAGTTCCGTTAGCTCCTGCAACTCCGTCTTGTGCAGCAGTTGTATTTCTTACAACGCTTGCGCCAACTGCTGAGAAAACACCATCTGTATAAGAGTGGTCAGAATAAGTTGTAAAAGGAATTGTTCCACCTGCTCCTTGAGTCCATTTAGCGGCATCGTCAAAGTTGATATTTCCTTGAGCAAAAGAAAATAAAGAAATCGAAAATAAAATTAGTGTGTAAAGTTTTTTCATTTTTTTGAAAATTTTAATTGGGGTCGCAAATTTATATAGTATTTTTTAAATAACGTCTTAATTTTCAGTTTTTTTCATAATAAAAAAAGCACCAACTTTCGTTGATGCTTTTCTCTATTTTGTTATTATTATTTTGAATAGAAATCTAGATTATTGGATAACTAATTTTCTTGTAGCAGTTTTACCTTCTTCAGTAACTTTTACAATGTAAATACCAGCGTTTAATCCAGAGATATTTACTGTGTTGTTCATTACATTAGATTTTACAACTTCTTTTCCTAATACATCAAAAATTTGAACTGACATAGTAGCATTAGCAGTTGAAGTTAAGTAAAGTGTATTTCCTTTTAATGGGTTTGGATACATTTTTAAACCTTCGATTGCATCAAAAGAAGAAGAAGATAATGTTACATCAGCTAATGAACGAGAAACTACTTGAGGAGTTCCATTGAATTCAGCAACTAAAACTACTCTATTAGCAGCTCCCTGAGGAACAACTTGTCCAATGTAATCTGCTTCTGCAAATAAAGATCTAAAAGCAATATCAGAACCATCGTTTAAGTTATAATTTGAACTTGCAGCAAAAGCAATTGTACCATCAGCAGTTGTGAAAGTTGCATTGTTAATTTGAACTAATTCACTTTCATAAGTTTCAACATTAGCAACAATGTCAGCTGCAGTAACAACTTGAGGAGTAACAACGTTTCCTGAAGAAGCAACAGTTGCATTTTCTAATGGTAAAAGTTGAAGAACGCCACTGAATAAAGATGCTTGACCTTTTAATCCAGAAATTGCATCACCCGCTACCATTGGAGTAGAAATAGTTCCAGGAACATCATCAATTAAAATACCAGCTGTAGCATCTTGAATGTATTTTTGATTTCTATATGTAGAAGATCTTGCGTAAGTAATAACAGGATTGCTAGATACTTGATAGTATTTTCCAGCGCCATTTGCAATTACATCTGCTCTTAAGGCAGCTAAGTCTGTTACTATATTTAAAGAAGCTACTTCAAATGTTACTGTAGCATTTACAGCAGGAACAATAGGTTGGTGTGAATTGTCTACTAATTCAACAAAAACAGAATATGAATTTCCAGCTACAACAGGAATTGCAATTGGGTCAGTGTCATATTTCATTACTACTCCTCCGCCATTAATAGTATAGTGAATGTGTCCATCACCTGTTCCGTTAGCTACATTGAAATTGTTAACAGATAAAACAACATTAACATTTGTAGTGTTTGGGTTGAAAATTGTTGCGTTTATTGGTGAAGTAATGTTTAAAGTTGGGTCTGTAGAACATGAATTTGTATGACCATTTACAGCAGCTCCAGTTGCATAAGCTGAAACTTCCCATTCTGAACTTGCAGCATCAGTTCCTGCACTTGCAGTCCAATTGGTATTTGGAGAACAAACAGTAGCTTTTCTTATTAATTTATTGTTTGCAGTTGCATTAGTAATACCAGCAACATTCCATCCAGTTCCTGGATCAGCTCCATCAGTACCTACAGCATCGATAAGTGTCCAAACAGTTGCAATATCTTTAGCTAAACCTACAGCATCGTCACCATTCCAAGTAACTGTTCCATTATATAAATCAGCTCCAGGTACATCGGTTGCATTGTTGGCAATTACATAAGTATCGTTGTTTGCTAAAATACCAGTTAGATTTATAGATGATTCTGGCCAAGTTCCTCCATTTGAAATCATCCAAATTCTATAACCTGCTAAATCTACGTCAGCTCCAGTTCCATTAAAAATTTCAATGTATTTACTATTTCCAGAAGTTCCTTCAGCATACTCAGATATGATTAAATCAGTAGCTTGTCCGAAAGATAAAAACGACATTAATAAAGTTAATGATAAAAAGTAAAGTTTTTTCATGCTTATATGAATTAAAATTGAATACAAAGATAAATAATAATTAAAAATTTCTGACAAAATCAGATGTTAACTTTAAATTAATTTTTTGATTGATAAGATATTAACTAGTTGATAATTAATTTTCTTGTAGCAGTGGCATCACCTTCTTTTATTTTGATGATGTAAACGCCAGCTGAAAGATTACTTACATTTACTTCTTTTGAAGTAATAACCGTTTCTAATACTTTTTTCCCAAGTACATTAAAAATTTCCACCTTTTTGTCTAATGACGATTTGGTAGTAATGTAAATTTTTCCAGAGTTTACGGGATTTGGGTAAATGGCTAAGCCCTCAATTGTAGGTTCTTGAGTTTTAGTTGCAATAGCAGATTTGTTCTCTTGCGCCTGAAGGCTAAAAGAAAACAAAACCGTAAAAAGAAAAATAGTATAAAAGTATTTTTTTTTCATGCGAAACTAATATTGAGTGTAAAGATAACTATTTTTTTAATGCAAATACAATGCCAAATAAAAAATCCCTCAAGATAGAGGGATTTTGTAATGCTTTTTATGGTTTTAATTAGAAACCTGTTGTCCAACTGGTTGCCCAGCTTGGAGTTCCTTCGCTATTTCCAGCTCCGGTATTTGCTCCTACAGTTAGGTAAGTTGTATTTGTTCCAGCGTATTCAGAATTTGTTGTTACTGTAGCTCCAAAATAGATTGGATTAAATGTAATAAATCCACTATCTACATTAGTGTTTGATGTTGGGTCTACAGATGATGCATTAATTTTTAAACCTTTAGTAAAACCATCAATGTAAATATTTTGGCAATTCCATTTTCCTGAACCTTCTTTCATAAACATTCCATGTTCTGAACCTGCTAAACTACCTTTAAGAATTGTAAAGTTTTTTAAAGTTGCATTGGTTGTAGGTGTTGCAGCGCCATTATCTCCATTATTAGAACCTTCAACTCCAGCTTTAGCTACATCTTTAATGAAAACATTTTCAAGTGTTCCAGAATATCCGTCTGCAAAATCTACTGCATCATCTTCACTATGTAAAGCAATTAAATATTTAGCGTTTACATTACCGCCGAAAAATTCAATTCCATCATCACCACTTTTGTAAGCTTGAACATATTCAAAAACAGTTCCACTTCCAACTCCAAATAACGATACACCATTAAATTCTTTTGTAGCATTAAAAGCAG
>NZ_JAKLJH010000029.1 GCF_023151265.1 Flavobacterium sp. | reverse complement strand
ATGATTTTGAAGCAACTCCTACATAATCAATTTTATGATTTCTATTTTTAAAATACTGAAGCAAGGCAAACGCTCTGGTATTATTTCCTTGATTTAAAGCGGCTGGATTTTCGGGGTAGAAATAAAGTATCTTCATTAGATTATTACTTATTTTCAGCTAAAATATATTAAATAAGTTATTGAATTATTATAAAAATAAAAGTAACACATTAATTGCTAATTACAGTACTCAATATAACTATTTAATATCTAAAAATAATAATATATTTGTTTAATTAAATAGAGCATTATATGAGGCCTTCTATTTCTATTATTGTCCCTTGTTTTAATGGAGAATCATTCATAAAAAACACGATAAACTCAATAAAAAATCAAACCTTTACAGAATGGGAATGTATAATTATTGATGATGGTAGCAAAGATAACAGCAAACAAATTATTAATAATGAAATAGAAGACGACAACCGATTTTGTTTTATTACTCAAGAAAATAAAGGATTATCAAGTACAAGAAATTACGGTATTAATCTTGCAAAGGGAGCATATATCTTTTTTTTAGATTCTGATGATAGTATCCCCGAAAATGCTTTAACTGATTTATTTCAAATTATTGAGTCAAATAAGAATATCGATATCGTTTTTGGTCAAACCTTATGTACAAATGGTCAGGAATTACAACCTGTTAAACATCTTTTAAATGAATGGACAAAAAATGAATTACTTCATAATATTGAAGATAGTTTTATTAAATTCATGGTTGAAAACACCACGACTTGTATAGCGCAAAATCGTTTGTATCGTTTAGAATTTTTAAAAAATCATAACTTGCAATTTCACAATGGAATCTTACATGAAGATGTGTTATGGTATTTTGAAACTATGTTAAAGGCAAATACGATTTTTTGTTCAGAAAAAACAACCTACTATTACAACGTAAGTAATGAAAATGCAATAACGAAAAACATTAAACAAAAGAATATTTTTGACTATTTAACGATAATTGAGCAAATTTATGATAAGTACTATCTAAAGTGCAACAACAAAAAAACAAAAGATTTAATTGGAGTATATATCATTTTTTTAAAAATCTACATGTTAGAACTTATTGATAAATGTATTGATACTAACAAAGAAGAAATTTTTAAGAAAATTGAAATTTGCTTTAACAAAACAAACGTGGAAAGAAATATTGTAAAACTAAATATGAAAATCGAAAAAAAAATTTTTATATTCAACTACATTATAAATAAAAAATCTATTCAACTTCTAGACTTATACGGGAATAGAAATTTTGCTATGAAAATACTATTTAAATTATATAAATTTATTTATCAAAGCTCATTCAATAAAATAAACAAAAACTATTATAAAATAGCATAATTAAAAATATTTTACTATTTTCATAAATACATAAAATTAAAGAATTCAAGCATGAAAGAAGCTTTATTAAAATATGATTTCACAGACAATGGATTAAATATTGGTGACTATATCCAAAGTTTAGCCGCTAAACAATTTTTAAACAATCAAGATCCTATTTTAATTAGTAGAGAAGCTTTAAACAAATACGATGGAGAACAGGTAAAACTAATTATGAATGGTTGGTTTTTAATGAACGGGGAAAATTTTCCTCCTTCGGAAAAAATAACACCTTTATTGGTTTCGCATCATATTAACACTTCAGTACATTCACATTTTAGAAAGGAAGAAGTTGTTAATTTTTATAAAAAAAACGAACCTATTGGATGCAGAGATTACTTTACACTCGAGTTTTTAGAAAGTTTAGGAGTAAAATGTTATTACACAGGTTGTCTTACCTTAACATTATCAGAAAAATATTGTTCAAACGAAAAAAACGACAACATTTACTTTGTTGACCCAAGATATAAAAAAGCAAGAGG
The DNA here is from genome assembly GCF_023151265.1 of Flavobacterium sp. Lineage (GTDB taxonomy): Bacteria > Bacteroidota > Bacteroidia > Flavobacteriales > Flavobacteriaceae > Flavobacterium. The sequence goes on along the minus strand of NZ_JAKLJH010000029.1, from coordinate 47,187 downwards.
TTTAGCTGATCAATTAACTCGTATGTATTTATTGATAACGAAATTTAATACTATTAGTGTTATCCGTTCCAAATACATTAGATATAACAACAAAAAAAGTTGGAGAAAAACTTTAGATTTTTATCGATCATTTTCTCAAATATTCGAGGACGAAGTTTTAAAAAAAGCAATCTACGTAAAACACTATATGCCAGCTGATAAATTCAACAATGATGCCGAAATATTTGCTTATGGTGAAGAATTATTAAGAAAATATGCTTCGGTAAAATATGTAGTTACATCTAGAATTCATTGTGCTTTGCCAAGTTTATCTTTAGGAACTCCTACGTTGTATATTGATATTCCAAACGACCATAACGTAAGCTCTTGTAGACTAAATGGAATTAAAGAATTTTTTCACATTATCCACACAAACGGAACCAAATTATCTTGTGATTTATTAAAGCAAGGTGAAAAATTCAGTTTAAAATCATCTTTTACAAATAAAGAAGATTTTATTTCAGTAAAAGAAAAAATTAAAAAAACAGTAATCGATTTTATAAAAAATTAAAGATTTACTAATGAATATACCAGAAGAAGTACACAACGCATTCGAAGTCATTAAAAATGGCGGCATTATCTTATATCCAACCGATACCGTTTGGGGAATTGGTTGCGATGCTACTAATGAAGAAGCTGTAAAAAAAATCTATACTTTAAAACAACGTGAAGAAACCAAAAGCATGATTGTTTTGATGAATGGCGAACGCATGATGTACAACGTTTTCAAAGAAATTCCTGATGTGGCTTGGCAAATTCTAGATTTATCGGAAAAACCAACCACTTTAATCTTAGATAATCCTCGAAATGTAGCCAAAAATATCGTCGCAGAAGATAGCACTTTAGGCGTTCGAATAGTAACGGAACCTTTTTGTTTTAAGTTGATGGAACGCATGAAAAAACCATTAGTTTCTACTTCAGCAAATATTTCTGGAGAACCTACACCAAAAACTTTCAAAGAAATTAGTCCCGAAATTATAAAAGGTGTCGACTATGTAGTAAATTTGCAGCACGATAAAGTTTGCAAAAATCCTTCTACGATAATTAAATTAGGTTTAGATAGCCAAGTAAAAGTGATTCGCAAATAATTTCGTTTTAAGCACAAAGCATTCAATAACTTGAAACTTTGAACTTGAAACTTGAAACAAAAAGCATGAATTACAAACAACATTTAGAACATAACATCTTCAAAATCATTTCGCAAGCAGCTCAAGAACTCAACTTGGAATGCTATGTAATTGGTGGTTTTGTCCGCGATATATTATTAAACCGAGACCATAAAAAAGACATTGACATCGTTGCCGTTGGTAGCGGAATTGAACTAGCTTTAAAAGTTTCTGAATTGATTCCTTTCCATCCAAAAGTGCAAGTTTTTAAAAACTACGGTACAGCGATGTTACGCTACGATGATATTGACGTGGAATTTGTAGGTGCTCGAAAAGAATCGTACACACACGATAGCCGAAATCCATTAGTAGAAAACGGAACGCTAAAAGACGACCAAGAACGAAGAGATTTCACAATAAATGCCTTAGCTTTTTCATTGAATTCTGAAAACTTTGGTGATTTAGTTGATCCTTTTAATGGTGTGGAAGATTTGAAAAGCAAAATCATCAAAACACCTTTAAATCCAGATATTACCTATTCTGATGATCCGTTGCGAATGATGCGTGCGATTCGTTTTGCTACGCAATTGAATTTCGAAATCGAATCGGAATCTTTAGATGCGATTTCTAAAAATAAAGATAGAATTAACATCATTTCAGGAGAACGAATTGTTGATGAATTGCATAAAATTTTAGCTTCAGATAAACCTTCCATCGGTTTTTTACATTTGTACCAAACGGGTTTATTAGATATCATTTTACCTGAACTTACAGCTTTAAATAACGTCGAAGAAGTCGAAGGTCACACACATAAAAACAATTTTTATCACACTTTAGAAGTTGTGGATAATATTTGTCCAAATACTGATGATGTTTGGTTGCGTTGGTCGGCATTGTTACACGATATTGGAAAAGCCCCAACCAAAAGATTCAACAAAAAACAAGGTTGGACGTTTCACGGACATGAATTTTTAGGTGGAAAAATGGTCAAAAAAATATTTGAACGTTTGCACATGCCTTTGAATCATAAGATGAAATTCGTTCAAAAAATGGTGATGATGAGTTCGAGACCAATCGTCATTGCGGAAGATATTGTTACCGATAGCGCGGTTCGTCGTTTAGTTTTTGATGCAGGCGAAGATATCGATAGTTTGATGACCTTATGTAAAGCCGATATCACTACAAAAAATCCAAAGAAATTTCAGAAATACCACAAGAACTTCGACATAGTAAAAGAAAAAATTGTGGAAGTGGAAGAGAAAGACCGCGTTCGTGTTTTCCAACCACCTATTTCGGGTGAAGAAATTATGGAACTATTCGGATTAAAACCTTGTAGAGAGATTGGAGTTCTAAAAGAAGCCGTTAAAGAAGCTATTTTAGAAGGTGAAATTCCGAACGAATACGAAGCTGCTAAGGATTTTGTCCTAAACAAAGCTTCAAAAATGGGATTGAAAAAAGTATAAAAATTATAATCTGTTAAAGCACTTTTCAAATGCACATTATGTAAATTTGGGGTGCTTTTTGAATATCAAGAAAAATGAAAACAAATAAATCAGTCATTTATTGGCTACTTTCGGGATGTGTTTTGTTATTTATCATGGTTACGGTTGGTGGAATTACACGTTTAACCAACTCTGGTTTATCCATGACCGATTGGCATTTAATCAACGACACCTTCCCTCCTATGTCAGAAAAAAAATGGGTGGAAGCTTTTGAAGAATACAAGAAATATCCAGAATATCAAAAAGTAAATCAATATAAAGATTTTCAATTAGACGATTACAAATTCATTTTCTTTTGGGAATGGTTTCACCGTTTTATTGGCCGTATTATTGGTGTGGTTTTCATTATTCCATTCATCTATTTCCTAATCAAAAAACAATTAGATAATGAAACCATCAAAAAATGTTTCATTCTATTGGGAATGGGAGCTTTTCAAGGATTCTTGGGTTGGTTCATGGTAGCCAGCGGTTTAAAAGACATGCCCGATGTGAGTCACTTTAGATTAGCAATTCACTTAACGTTTGCTTTTATTACGTTTGCATATACACTTTGGGTTGCTTTAGATTTAATTTATCCTGAAAGAAAATTACCTGTTTTAGAATTGCGAAAAATTGCCCGAATTGCTTTGGTAATACTTATCATTCAAATTATTTATGGTGGATTTGTAGCGGGATTAAATGCTGGTTTAATTCACAATCATTGGCCGTTAATGAGCGATGGACAATTCTTTCATGAGAGTATACAATTAGAACAATCGAATTTATTATTAGCATTTACAGAAGGAAAAAGTGGCGTGCAATTTATTCACCGAACTTTTGCCTATTTTGTAGTTGGAATGATTGTTTTCTTATTTATAAAAAGTAGAAAATTTGTGTTGGACAAAACGCAAGATAATGGAGTTAAAACGTTGTTGGTTTTTGTTTTCATTCAATTCATCTTAGGGATTTTTACATTATTATTCCACGTGCCTCTTTGGTTAGGATTAGCACATCAAATTATGGCGTTCTTTTTATTAACAGCGATGACGTTTACGTTGCATAGATTTAGTAAATAATGAGCCGAATAATTCTTCTGTTTTTTACTTTTTTCTGTTTAAATACATTGAACGCTCAACATAGAGAAGTTGTTATTTTCTTTAATGATTCTACTTCATTAGAGGGTTTTGGAGAAGTTAGAAATGATAAAATTTATTTCAAACTTGAACAAAAAGACGAGCTAACCGAGTGGGATTATAATTCGGTTTATGCAATTCATTTTGTTGGATATGGATTTATAGAAAAATATGAATATGTAAGCTCAGATAAATACAGAAAACCTCGGATAATGGAATTAATTGAAGAAGGAAATGTGTTATTATATGAATTACCCAAAGAAATTATCATAACAAATATTGTTTCAAGAATAAATTATGAAGTTAGAAAAACCAGTAATGACTTTGATATAAATAATAATCCCAATAACCCAGTAAAATCTATTAAAGAATATTTTATAAAAATGCCTAATAATGAAAAGGCAATTGATATAGTTTTTAGCTTCAAAACAAGAGTTGAAAGATATTTTTCTGACTGTCCTGAATTAATTGAAAAAGTAAACAATAAAACATTTACAAAATATACTATCCCTGAAATGATTATTTTTTACAATGATTATTGTAACGATGAACTTTTAAGAGATTAAAAAAGGCGAAACAAATGTTTCGCCTTTTTTATTACTTTTTAACCTTAATAGAACAACCAATTGCTTTCGTTGTATTTGGTGTTGGTTCCTCACCTTTTTCCAATGCGGCAATGGCATTTTCTAAATATTTTTCTTTAACCTGAGAAGCATCTTCAACATTATCATCTATTGCTCCAATGTATTTCACAACTAAATTCTTATCTAATAAAAATACGTGAGGTGTTTTCGTAGCACCATATTGCGGATAAATTTTCTGACCTTCATCAAATAAATACGGGAATGAGAATTTCTTCTCTTTAGCTCTTTTTTGCATCAATTCGAAACTATCTTCTGGTTGCGCTGCTGGATCATTTGGGTTAATTGCTAACAAAACATAGCCTTTTGATTTGTATTTCTTAGCCAAATCAATAATTCTATCCTCATATTTTACGGCAAACGGGCAATGGTTACAAGTAAAAACTACGATAAATCCTTTCGCGTCTTTGTAATCCGCCATGCTGTACATTTTATTGTCGACCGATTTTAATTTGAAATCAGTAGCCTTATCTCCTACTTTATAACCTGTAGGATTTGTAAAACTCATTAAAACGCCCATTAATAAGGCAAAAAATCCAATTCTTTTCATATATGTAAAATTTATTTGTTATCGGTCATATATGTTATCGCCTTTTTTTATTGGTGTTTGCTTAGGCAAACTTGTTTAAGTGGCGATTTCATATTAATTTAATTTGGTTAGTGATTCATTTACAAACTGATTTAATTCTTCAAACGAAGCAAATTCTTGTTCTACGAAAATGCCTTTATTTCCATTAATAATCCAAGTAGCTGGAATGGAACCCGACCAATTTTCATCGACTTTTGAAATCCAATTGTTGAATTTTTTATCAGCCATATAAGTGGTTACAAAAGTGTAATTCTTTTTTTTAAGAAACGGTTTCAATTTATTTTCCACTTGTTTATCAAAATCTAAACTTACAGTTACGACTTTTACATTAGGATTTTCTTCATGTAATTTTTGAAAATAAGGCAACTCTTTCACACAAGGCGCACACCAAGTTGCCCAAAAATTAATTACTAAAGATTTTTCTGAATTATTTTGAATGTAAGCATTCAATTCGTCAAAGTTTTGAAACGTAATTAAGTCTTGAGCTTTCGCAGAAAAACTCAAAAAGAAAATCGAAATTACTATGAAACGAAAATATCTCATCTACTTTTTTATCAAAAATAGTGAGATATTTATTTTGTTTGCTGTTAATTAACAATTCTTTATCAACCAATCCATTCCTTAAAATCACCAACACGTTCTCTTGCTACAATCACCTCATCGTCTTTGTATGTTGGTAAAATGATTTTTAATCTTGAATTCGAATACACTTGAATTTCCTTTACTGCTTTCAGTGGAACAATGAATTTTCGGCTTACGCGATAGAATTCTTTTGGATTGATTTCGGCTTCAACAACTTCTAAAGTAGAATCGATTAGATAATCTCTATTGTCTAAGGTGTGAATATAAGTTCCTTTGTTTTCGCTATAAAAACATTCTACTTCATCAATTGAAATGACTTTTAGTTGTTGTCCAATTTTTACCGAAAAACGCTTTTTGTATTCTTTCTCAACTGGATTGATTAACATGCGCTTTATCGCTTCAAAATCTAATGAAATATTTTGTGCTTGGTTTCTGGCTTTGAATTTATTGACCGCAACCTCTAAATCTTCTTCATCAATTGGTTTCAACAAATAATCAATACTATTCAATTTGAAAGCTCGTAACGCATATTCATCATAAGCGGTTGTGAAAATCACGGCGCTTTTAATATCAATTTGCTCAAATATCTCAAACGACAAACCATCAGACAATTGAATGTCCAAAAAAATCAAATCAGGATGCGGATGGTTTTGAAACCAAGCAATAGCTTCTTCCACAGAATGTAACATCGTATTTACTTGCAATCCTAATTTTTCAACCTTGCGTTGCAACAATCGTGCTGCTGGTTTTTCGTCTTCGATAATTAATATGTTCATTGTATTTTTGTTTCAGGTTTTAAGTTTCAGGTTTCAAGTTCTTGTGTTGTCAACTGCGACTGAAAACTGCGACTAATTATTCCCACTTATTCGCTTTTTCTTTCTCCATAAATTCCTTTATCTTGCGTTCTTCCCAGTTTTGTCCCATGATAAAATCAGGTAAAAATACTGATAATCCGTGAGCTAATAATCCTAATCCCCAAAAGAAAGCGGTGAAGAAATTATGCGCTTGAAAATAACTTTCGCCATCTTTTAAGTTTTGAATATTGATAATCACAATCATAATATTAATAACCAAATAAACAACTGCGTGTGTATAAAATCCTTTAATTTTCTTTACTCTTTTAACTGCTTCATAATATCTTGCTTCTTCTGCATTTGATGGAACAAAGTTTTTAAACGCTTCTTTATCCATTCTACTATTGATTCTATCTTGTAAACTCATAATTTCTTATTTTTTAAAATTTAATTATTCCCACTTATTGCTTTTGTCTTGATCTTTTTTCAAAATCTCTTGAATTTTTCGTTCTTCCCACGAACTTCCGTAACCGAAAACTCTAAAAGCGTGAAAAACTAATCCCATTCCCCAACCTAACATCGGAAACCAAAACCATTGAAATCCTGAGAAAGTTCTAAAATTGATAAACACTAAAACCGGAATTACGATGCAATAGGAAATTAAACTTCCGTAAAACTCTTTTATTTCTTTGACTCTTCTTGACGCTCTGTCGTAAGCCGTTTGTTCATTATAATTGTATGTTGTTTCCATAATACTAATTTGTTTTGTTAAAATCGGTAGAAATACTTTGAACTCTTTTTCGTTTTCTTCTACCAATACTTTTCTTTTGGTTAAAATTCCGTAGCGATTCACAATATTTTGTAATCCTACGCCTTTTCGGTCTTGTAAAACTTCTTTTTTCTGAAGATTGTTAGTGATGACTAACTGACCATTTTCAATACTAATCTTTACATGTAGCGGTTTTGCTTCGCTAACTACATTGTGCTTGATGCAATTTTCTAATAACAATTGCAGCGACAACGGAACTACTTTAGCTTCTTCGTTATCAAAACCTTCCGGAATTTCAAAAGTGATGCTGTTTTCAAATCGCATTTTTAGTAAATTCATGTACGTTTTGGCAAATTGTAATTCTTCAGCTACCGAAACTAATTCCTTATCTTTTTGTTCCAAAACATAGCGATAAATCTTGGAAAGCGAAGTCGTAAATTTTTGAGCACTTTCGGGATTTTCCTCGATTAACGAACTCAATACATTCAAACTATTAAAAAGAAAATGCGGATCGATTTGATTTTTTAAACTTTCAAATTGTGCCGAAGCCGTTCCTGCAATGATTTTTTGCTCTTTTAATTTGTTTTCCTGAAACGATTTGTAGAAATAAACCAGGTGAACTACTAACGAAACGATAATCGTAATCACCATTGCCACAACATAATTAGCGGGCATTTCGTTTTGAATAAATTCTTGAATCGTTTTGTTTTCAAACCCAACGTCTTCCAACATTCGCAAAAAGAAAATAGCTAATCCCGAAACAAAAAACGAAGCTAAAAATCCAATTACTAATCTTTTTAAATGAAATCTGTTCTTTTCAAAATACTTATCTAATTGAATAAAAATTAAAGCATTGGCAAAATAAAGTACAACACTATACAACATTGTAAAAATGAAATTCCATTTTAATGAAAGAAGACTTGGTAAACTTCTAGTGATTACAATATTTATGCCTTGAAGTATTGCAAAAATTACAATTCCAATCACTACTGCTTTAACTATTTCTCTTGAATATTTCATTTTAAAAATTTTATTTACAACCCTTTACTGCTTCTTGTGCTTTGTCTAATCCCCAACTTGGATGAAAAGCCGATTCAGGTTTAAAAGTAGCAAAAAGTTCGATTGCTTTTTCAATTTGGGCACACATTGGTTGCGTATCTTGTCCAAAATATTGTGCCATACCTTTTTCAAACGAAGCTTTTTGAAACACAACTCTCGGGTTTTCAGGAGCTATTTTATACGCTTTATTCAAAATATACATCACGTCTCCTGATAACCTTTGTCCGTTTGTCATTGGATCATATACAATCCAAGCGGTGTGAATCATGGCTTGTAGCACTAAAACTTCTGGATTGTCTTGAGCTAATTCGTTACAAACATCTTGTGCTTTTTGAGCCGAATTCAATAAAGACTCCATTTTAGTTTTGTCTTTTTCGCCAAAAGCTTGTGTTGTAGTGATAAAAGCGATGTAGTAATTTGGCAACCAATTTGTTTTTTCAACCGAAGCAATTTTCTCGAATTGAACTAATGCTTCTTTTGAATTTCTTTCTTTCCAAGTTTGTAAGGCTTTTTGCATTCCTTGATCAAACTGTGTTTGCGCTGATACAATTGAAGCGACAAACATTGCGATGATAGTGATTAATTTTGTCATAATTTTAATTGTTTTTACACAGAGCTTCACCGAGATTTTTTGATTTTGATTGTGTTGATTAGAGATTCTCGGAGACACTTTGCTTTTTTTAATTGATTAATACTAATGTTCGTTTTTTGATTTTTGATTTTGATCTTGTTTTTGTTCTTGCGCTTGAACTATCTTATTTTGATGAAGCAAAGTTGCAACAGAAATCGCACCCATAAAATTGAAACTAACCGAACTGTCATTTTTTGAGGATGAATTGTAAGTTTTAGTTTTCTAGTCATGTTTTAATTTAAAAAATTAACTTTGCATTGTTCCTTCTAAAGGAAAAAAATTACAAAAAATTAAACCTCAATTCTTTAAAAAAACGAAATGACAAAAAAGCTAAAACGCAATTACAGAAAAGCAAAATACGTTTTATACAAAGAAACTTTAGTTGATTTTAAAGAACACTTTTGGGCTTTTTTAGGATCGTTTATAGGTTTAGGAATTATAAGTTTACTACAATTTCGGATTTTCTCTGCTTCGGACAATGTTTTTCTTATTGGTTCTTTTGGAGCTACTTGTGTTTTGATTTACGGAGTTATTGAAAGTCCTCTAGCGCAACCTCGAAACCTTATTGGAGGCCACGTTATTTCAGCAATAATTGGAGTAAGTATTTATAAATTATTACCCGATTTAATTTGGGTAGCGGCTCCTTTAGCAGTTTCCTTATCTATTGTTTTAATGCAAATTACAAAAACCTTACATCCACCAGGTGGAGCCACTGCTTTAATTGCCATTGCAGGTTCCGATAAAATAAAAGAATTGGGGTATTTCTATGTGATTTCGCCCGTTTTATCTGGTGCTATTATTCTTTTGATAACTGCTTTAATTTTTAACAATATCCCCTCAAAAAGACACTATCCTTCAAAAGGTAATTTTTTATCAAAAAAAGAGCTCAAAAAACGCATTCCTTTTCTGTAAGTAACTATTTTTACCAAAATTAGTTTCATGGCATACCAAGATATTTTAGACGGAATTTACAACGAAGTCATACAAATCGAAAACACCGGAAAAGTAGCCGATTACATTCCAGAATTAGCAAAAATTGATGCCAATAAATTCGGAATTGCATTCTAAAATTGGAAACGATTTATGGGAACGCGTTGGTTACGAACCTTCTGGAAATTCATTTAATTCCTTAGTACAATTGGAAAATGAAAATGGTATTCCAAGAAATCCATTTATCAATGCTGGTGCTTTAGTTGTTGCCGATTTAATGTTAGATCATTTTGAAAATCCAAAAGCATTCCTTCTTGATTTCGTAAGAGAACTGACAGAAAATCCAAATATCAATTACAACAAAAATGTAGCACAATCCGAAAAAGCTTTTGGTTATAGAAATGCAGCTTTAGTAAACTTTATCAAATCCTTTGGGAACATCAAAAACGAACCCGAAGCAGTTTTAGATTTTTATTACCATCAATGTTCTATTGAAATGACTTGCGTTGATTTGGCTAAGTGCTTTCAAGTATTTGCTAATAATGGCGTAATTCCAAAAAGTGATAAAAAATTCCTTTCGACTAGCAAATGCAAACGCATGAATGCCTTAATGCAAATGTGTGGTTTTTATGATCAAGCAGGCGAATTTACGTTTAAAGTGGGACTTCCAGGAAAAAGTGGTGTTGGTGGTGGCGTAGTTGCAGTTTTTCCAAATCATTATACGGTAGCGGTTTGGAGTCCGAAATTAAACAAAAAAGGAAATTCATTTTATGGCTTGGAAACCTTAGAACGATTAACGACTGAAACCTCATTATCCATATTTTAAAATCTTATCAACAAATCGCAAAAGCAAAAAAGTTTCTCATAAATAATAATTACTTTTGCATTTCTTAAAATTTCAAAGATTATGATTTACAAATTCCGAGTGATTCTCGATGCTGAAGAAGATATTTTTAGAGATATTGCCATTGAAAGCGACAACACCTTAGAAGATTTACACAATGCTATCGTAAACGCTTTTGGCTTTGATGGAACAGAAACAGGTTCATTCTTTACTTGTGAAGACGATTGGACTTGGAACGAAGAAGACGAAATTCCATTGTTTGATACCGGAGAAGTTCCTGGTGAAATGAAAACGATGGTAGACTTCAAAATTGAAGATTTGATGCACCAAGACAATACCAAAATGGTGTATGTATATGATTTCTTTAGCATGTGGACATTCTTCGTGGAATTAGCTGCTATTGAAGAAGAAAAAGAAGCAGGTGAAACTTATCCAGCTTTATTATTTTCTCATGGCGAATTACCAGCAGAAGCAGGTCAAAGCGGATTAAGAGGTGATATTTCTAATGACGATATTTACGGTGACTTTGAAGACGATTTCGATGACGATGATTTCGACATGTTTGATGGCGATGACAGCTTCGAAGACATGGGATTTGAAGAAAATTGGAATTAAAAAATGGGTTAAAAGTTGATATGTTAAAAGCTTATAAGGAAAATACTCCTTACAAACTCTTTTAAACTTCTAAACTCCTAACCTTTTAAACTTAAATTTAAAAATGATCAACTTATTTAACGCACATATCGAAAACCTATCAATTCATAGGGTAGGAAATAAAAGCAGAAATGAAGCTATTTTCTTATCTGAAAATCCATACGGATTGAATGATGAAATCATGCCTTTGTTGAAGGAATTTTTCTTTAAACCTTTTAGAGAAAAAGAAGAAAACTACTTTCAGTTTGCTCATGAAGTAGATTTAGAATACAACGAGATGTACAATTTTGCTACCGAAGTTTTCAATAATCCTAGCGAAATTCACAACGTTTCTAAAAAAATCACAAAACACCTTTTTGAGCAATCAAATCATCCACATATTAAAAACGGAGAAGTGTATGTAGCCTATTTTACACACGTTTCTATCGATAATAATGTAGTTGATGCTATTGGTGTTTTCAAAAGTGAAGTACAAACCGATTTCTTACAATTTGAAGAAAACGGAAGCAACTTAGAAATGATTTTACAACAAGGAATCAACTTGAATAAGTTGGACAAAGGTTGTATCATTTTCAACTACAAAAAAGAAGAAGGCTACAAAATTTTAACCGTTGATAGCAACCGTTACGATGCACGTTATTGGTTAGAGCATTTCTTATCGGTTGATGCGTTTCAAGATGAAAACTTCATGACGAAGAAATACTTAAAATTCTGTCAAGAGTTTGCTAAAGAAGTTGTTTTACCTGCTGAAGACAAACAACAAGAAGTATTATTCATGAACCGTGCTATCAACCACTTTGCGAAAAATGATGAGTTTGAAGAAACGGCTTTCCTGAACGAAGTAATGCAAAATCCTGAGTTCATTCCAGAATTCAAAAATTATAAAGTAGATAAAGGTGCGAAATACAGCATCGAAGACGTTTCAAGTTTCCCAATTGCAAATGCTGCGGTTACTGATGTTCGTCGTACGTTAAAAAATACGATTCAATTGGATACGAATATCCAAATCAAATTGGATTTCATTAACCCAGAAAGTGCGGAGAAATTCGTGGAGAAAGGTTGGGACGAAGAAAAACAAATGTATTATTACTTGGTTTACTTTAACAAAGAGCAGAAATCGTAAACAGTTTACATACAAATTATTAAACCTCAATTACAGCAATGTACTTGAGGTTTTTTTTGAAAGAACTTTAACAAAATATTTTGTTTAACATTTTTGGTTTTAAATTAAACATTCTGTACCTTTGAGAAAAATATTTAGAATCATGGCAAAGAAGAAAGAAATAAACAAAGAAGGCATTTTAAGTTTATACATCGATTATTTCTTAGAACACAACAAGCAACCGAAATCGGTTTATTTGTTTGCCAAACATGCTGGTTTTGAGGAAGGTTTGTTTTACAAACACTATGCTTCTTTTAACCAAATTGAGCAAAACTTTTTCACTTCGCTGTTCGATAATACATTAGAATTATTAGGAAATAGTGAAGAATTCGCTTCTTACGATGCTCGCACGCAATTGTTGAGTTTCTATTTCACTTATTTCGAAATGCTAACGGCAAACAGAAGTTTTGTTGTTGCATTGTTGAAAGAAGACAAAAACAAATTGAAAAGTTTATCCAAACTAAGTGAATTAAGAAAAAGCTTCAAACAGTTTTACGACACTTTAGAAATTGAAAAAATCGATTTAAAACAAGAAAAATTAATCGAATTTCAAGAGAAAACAATTAGTGAAATGGCTTGGTTCCAATTTTTATTCACTCTAAAATTTTGGATTGAAGACACCTCAATTTCATTCGAAAAAACCGATATTTTCATTGAAAAATCAGTTAATACTAGTTTTGATTTAATGGATACTACTCCATTCAAAAGTTTAATTGATTTTGGAAAATTCATGTGGCAAGAAAGAAGCTCATTTAAAATGTAATCACATGAAAACAATCGATAGTATCCCAACATCAAAAATTCAACGTGCTTCTAAACTGATTCAAACCGGTGCAAAAGTAGGTGTGAATTATCTTAAATATTACGGTGACAAAATCACTAAAACCGAAGAAGAAGCCAAAGAAAATCTGAATTTAAACAACGCTTCTGACATTTACGACGGGTTAAAACAAATGAAGGGTAGCGCTTTGAAAGTAGCGCAAATGCTAAGCATGGACAAAAGTATTTTGCCTCGTGCTTATGTGGAGAAATTTTCATTGGCACAATTTTCGGTTCCACCATTATCGCCACCATTGGTAAACAAAACCTTTAAAAATTACTTTGGTAAACAGCCAAACGAAATATTTGACACTTTTAACGCCACTTCAATAAACGCTGCGAGCATTGGTCAAGTGCACCAAGCGAGCAAGGATGGGAAAAATCTTGCTGTGAAAATTCAATATCCTGGAGTGGCTGAAAGTATTAGTTCAGATTTGGCAATGGTAAAACCAATTGCGATAAAAATGTTCAATATTAAAGGAAAAGATTCCGATAAATACTTTAAAGAAGTTGAAGACAAATTGATTGAAGAAACCAATTACATCAACGAAGTCAAACAAAGTATTGAAATGGCCGAAGCTTGTCAAAACATCCCAAATTTGATTTTTCCAAAGTATTATCCAGATTGGTCTTCAGAGAAAATCATCACGATGGATTGGATGACAGGTGAGCATTTATCAGAATTCACTGCTCATAATACTGATACTGAAAAATCGAATATTTTAGGACAAACGCTTTGGGATTTTTATATGTTCCAAATGCACAATTTGAAAAAGGTACATGCCGATCCACATCCTGGAAACTTCTTAATAACGAAAGATACTAAACTAATTGCATTGGATTTTGGGTGTATCAAAGAAGTTCCGAATGATTTTTATGTACCGTATTTTGAATTGGCGAAAAAAGAAAACTTGAACAATCCTGAATTCTTTAAATCGAAACTTTATGAGTTAGAAATATTAAGAACAGACGATTCTAAAGAAGAAACCGAGTTTTTCACAGCAATGTTTCACGAATTATTAAGTTTATTCGCAAGACCATTTCATGCAGAAGAATTTGATTTTTCAGACGAAGAATTTTTCGGTCAAATTGCCGATTTAGGCGAACGCTATTCAAAAAGCACCGAATTAAGAAACATGAACGGAAATCGCGGTTCCAAACATTTCATTTATATCAATAGAACCTTCTTTGGTTTATACAATTTAATGCACGATTTAAAAGCTAAAAATGTAAAAATCAACAACTTTATACAATATTAATTTTGCTCCAAGTTTACTTAAAATCCCTGACCAAGCCATAATGTTAGGGATTTTTTATTTGCAATAAATTTAATCCGTAACAAATCTAAAATTCGTTCGTCTTATATTTAAATCAAAAAACGAACAAACTTGGAAACCATTTTAAAAATCTCGAATCTAAACAAGATTTTCAATAAACATTTGCACGCAGTTAAAAACGTGTCTTTTGAAATCAAAAAAGGAAATGTTTACGGAATTCTTGGACCCAACGGCTCTGGAAAATCAACCACTTTAGGAATTGTATTAAATGTTGTCAATAAAACTTCAGGCGATTTTGAATGGTTTGGCGGAAAAGTTGCAACACATGACGCCTTGAAAAAAGTAGGTGCCATCATCGAACGACCGAACTTTTACCCATACATGACGGCCAAAGAAAATTTGGAATTGGTTTGTAAAATCAAGGGGACGCCATTTTCAAAAGTAGACGAGAAATTAGAATTAGTAGGACTTTTAGAACGCAAAAACGACAAATTCAAAACTTATTCTTTAGGAATGAAACAACGTTTAGCTATTGCTTCTGCCCTATTAAACGATCCAGAAATCCTAATCTTAGATGAACCTACCAACGGTTTAGATCCGCAAGGAATTCGTCAAATTCGAGATATTATTAAAGTAATTGCATCACAAGGAACAACCATTTTATTGGCTTCGCATTTGTTAGACGAAGTAGAAAAAGTGTGTAGTCATGTGGTAGTTTTACGAAAAGGCGAAATGTTGTATCAAGGAACCGTGCATAACATGATTGAGAACAACAGTTTCTTCGAACTAAAATCAAATGATATTGTTCAATTAAAATCCGTTTTAGACCAACATTCTTTTATAGAAAACACTATTGAAGAAGATGGAAAACTTTTGGTGTATTTAAAACAAGACATTGCTGCTCAGGATTTGAATTCATACTTATTTGAGCAAAACATTGTTTTAGAACACCTTGTAAAAAGAAAAAACAGCCTTGAAGAACAATTCCTTGAATTAACAAAAAACTAACCACCGATGAAAAGATTACTTTCTATAGAATTTCAAAAAATTTGGAAAAACAAAGCCAGTCGCGTTTTATTATTAACCTATTTTGTCTTATTAAGTTTCATTGCCTTAATTGCTTCTATTAAATTTAGCATTGGAACTTTCGAAATCAGAATTGCTGACCAAGGAATTTTCAATTTCCCATACATTTGGCATTTTAATACTTATGTTGCGGCATTTTTCAAGATATTTTTAGCTATTGTAATTGTTTCCATGATGGCAAATGAATACACTTACGGTACGCTAAAACAAAACCTTATTGATGGTTTAAGCAAAAAAGAATTTATACTTTCTAAGTTTTTAGTTGTTGCTAGTTTTGCTATAGCTTCAACAGTTTTTGTATTCATAATGTCATTAATTTTAGGATATTCATTTTCTTCCTACAATGAATTATCAATCGTTTTCACAGACTTAGAGTATTTGTTAGCTTTTTTCATCAAACTTTTTGCCTTTTTCTCTTTCTGTTTGTTCTTAGGGATTTTAGTAAAACGAAGTGCTTTTGCTTTGGGATTTTTATTTGTTTGGTTTGTTGCAGAAAATATCTTTTATTGGATAGTAAAATTTGTAATCTTAGGTGGCGATGACAAACATAAAAACTTCGGAGACACTATTATTCAGTACTTTCCAATTGAAGCGATGAGTAATTTAGTAAAAGAACCAATCACCAGATTAAGCGCAATTAAAACAATAGAAAATGCAGTTGGAGGAGCTCAAGCCGCAAAAGATTACAGCATTCATTTCTCACAAATCAGCATTGTTTTAGTCTGGACATTTATATTTATTTTAACATCTTATTACATTTTGAAAAAGCGCGATTTGTAGTATCTTTGCCGATGCTATGAGTATATTAAAATATATCATTTTCTGTTTAATTTTTGGGCTTGGAATCCAATTTGGAAACGCACAAAATATTTCGGTTGATGAAAGTTACACCCCGCAAGATTTAGTTGAAGATATCTTAATCAACAGTCCTTGTGCTAACGTTTTTAATGTGAGTGTTTCAGGAGGAAATTTTGCCACTGGAGAAAAAAGTTTTGGCTATTTTGATGCTACAGGAACTACATTTCCTTTTGAAAACGGAATTATTCTTTCTACAGGAAAAATAAATAACGCTCCCGGACCAAATAGTTATCTTTCAGACGACGGTGGTGGCATGGGTTGGAATGGCGATTCTGACTTAAACGATGCTTTAGGATTAAGTAACACTTTTAATGCTACTGTTTTAGAATTCGATTTTATTCCCTTAGGAAATAGAATCAGTTTTGATTACATTTTTTCATCCGAACAATATTTAACAAGTCCATCTTCTAATCAATGTAATTTTACTGATGGTTTTGCATTTTTACTAAAAGAAGCAAGTGCTACTACCTATGATAATTTAGCCATAATTCCTGGCACAAATATACCCGTAAAAGTGAACACCGTTCGTGGTCCTGGCACAATTTGTCCGCCAGCAAATGCAGCTTATTTTGATGCTTTCAACGGAACTACTCATCCTACCAATTTTAATGGACAAACCACCGTTTTAACAGCCCAAGCCGATGTAGTTCCTGGTCAAACTTATCATATTAAATTAGTCATTGCAGATGAAGGAAATTACCGTTATGACTCAGCCATATTCTTAAAAGGTGGAAGTTTTAATTTCGGAATCGATTTAGGAGTAGACCGCTTAATTGCAACAGGAAATCCACTTTGTCCTGGCGAAACTTTAACTGTTGATGCAACTCAAGTTGGAGCAACGGGTTACCAATGGTTTCAAAATGGGAATCAAATTCTAGGCGCAATAAATTCGACTTATACTATTACATCAGCTGGAGATTATACGGTAGATATTTTTTATGGCACCACGTGTTCTCCGCCTTCAAATACACTTAAAATCGAATACGCAGAATCGTTAGTAATCAATCAGGATTTATTTACAGAATGTGATGCTGACGCAAATCAAGATGGCAAAACAGTATTTAATTTAGATAACATTAAAAATCTATTATTTACTAATCTTCCTGCAGGTTATGTCGTTTCATTTTTTGAAATTCCTACAAGCACAACTGCTTTGCCAACAAATTATACCAATACAATTCCAAACAATCAAACCATTTATGCCAGAATCATGAATGTTCAAGGTTGTTATTCTGATTATCCTGTGAATTTAGTAGTAAATATATTTGATACAATTTTAGTAGATGAAACTATCGGTCTTTGCGAAGATTCTATTTTAACTTTAGATGCTGGAAGCGGATTTTCATCTTACGAATGGAATACAATTCCACCACAGTTTACCCAACAAATCACAGTAAACTCAGGAGGAATTTATGAAGTAACACTTACCAATGCTTTAAACTGTTCTAAAACTAAAACGTTTACCATTGAAGCATCAGGAATTGCAACAATTGAAGATATAATTATTAACGATTTTCAAGAAAATAATTCAGCAATTATTCAAGTTGCTGCTTCAAGTTTAGGTGATTATGAATTTTCTTTAGATGGAGTTAACTATCAAGATTCTAATGTTTTCAGCAATCTGAATGCAGGCGAATACACGGTTTATATTCAAGACAAAAAAGGTTGTGGTATTGTTTTCGAAACGTTTTACATTTTAGATTATCCAAAATATTTCACTCCAAATAATGATGGGTACAACGATACTTGGTATATTAAAAATCTCGAAAAACGAAATTTAGAAAATAGTATTATTACCGTTTTTGACCGATATGGAAAATTACTTAAACAAATATCAGGTTCGAGTGAAGGCTGGAACGGAACTTTCAATGGAAATCTTTTACCTGCAAGCGATTATTGGTTTGAAATCAAATTAACAAACGGCAAATCGGTAAAAGGACACTTTACATTAAAACGTTAGGTATAATAATTGCAGAATAGCTTACAAAATAATATATTCGCAGTATGATGCAAATACACGAAATTGAAGCTATAAAATCGCTTTTAGCTACACCAAAAAAAATTACAATTGTACCACATAGAAATCCAGATGGAGACGCTATGGGTTCAACTTTAGGCTTATATCACACATTAAAACAATTACAACATGAAGTAATTGTTATGGCTCCAAACGAATTTCCCGATTTCTTAGATTGGTTACCAGAAAGCGAAAAAGTTATAATTTTTGAACGCAGTTTTGATACTTGTAAAGCCATTTTAGAAAAAACTGAATTACTTTTTACATTAGATTTTAACGCTTTGCATCGAACTGGTGACCAAATGGAAAATGCACTGAAAACACTAACAGTTCCAAGTGTAATGATTGACCATCATCAAGCGCCAGATGGTTATGCAACATATACTTTTTCAGATACCGCTTATGGTTCAACTTGTGAAATGGTGTATGATTTTATTCACCAATTAGGCTTTGAAAATCTAATCAACAAAACAGTTGCAACGTGTTTATATACTGGAATTGTTACCGATTCTGGAAGTTTCCGTTTTCCAAAAACTACCAGTGCTACTCACAAATGTGTTGCCAATTTAATTGAAAAAGGCATCAACAACAGCGAAATTCATAATTTACTTTTCGATAATTCATCATACAATCGTTTGTTGTTATTAGGAAAAGCTCTTCAGAATTTGAAAATGCTTCCTGAATACAAAACAACTTATATTACTTTAACCCAAGACGAGTTAAACGAATTTGGGCATCAAAAAGGAGATACAGAAGGAATCGTAAACTACGGTTTAAGCATCAAAGGAATTGATTTTACTGCCATTTTCATCGAAAACAAAGAAGAAGGAATTATCAAAATTTCATTCCGTTCACAAGGTGATTTTGATGTAAATCAATTTGCGCGAAATCATTTCAATGGAGGTGGACACATCAATGCCGCTGGTGGAAAATCTTTTTCAAATTTAGACGAAACGATACAACAATTTATTGCTATTTTAGCAACAGAAAAAAAATAATTATGAAAATTCAAAACCTATTCCTATTTGGAGCAATGATTTTCTTAGCAAGTTGTTCGCAACAGCAACAAGCTAGAAAACCTATTTCTCACACTTCAGGAACTTTCATAAAAGAATCTATTGAGCGAAACAAAATATTAATCGCTGACGAAGAAGATTTAATTGCTGAAATTATTAAAAACGATTCTTTAAAATCATACATCGCTTCAAACAAGGGATATTGGTACAAATACGAAACAAAAGTAGACGAAATTACACCTACTCCTAAAAGAGGTGATATTGCTTTTTTTGATTATGAAATCAAAGATTTAAAAAGCAGAATTATTTACACAATTGCCGATACAAAACCTCAAGTTTATTACGTAGATAAAGAAAACATTATGATGGGATTGCGAGACGGAATCAAATTAATGAAAAAGGGAGAAACTGTCACTTTCTTGTTTCCATCACACATGGCGTACGGCTATCATGGTGATGATAAAAAAATTGGGACTAACGAACCTCTAATTTGTACTGTAAGTTTAAACGATATAAAAGTTGATACTCAAGCTAAAAATTAATACCTAATGAAAATTACTTCCATTTTATTATTAAGCATTGTTACATTTTTTGCTTCCTGTTCGAAATCTTATGACAACCTTAAAGAAGGTTTGTATGCCGATATTGAAACCTCAAAAGGAAACATGATTGTAAAATTAGAATTTGAAAAAGTTCCGAATACAGTTGCTAATTTCGTAACCTTAGCCGAGGGAAAAAATCCTTTCGTAAGCGAAGAATTTAAAGGAAAACCTTTTTACGACGGATTAAAATTTCACCGTGTAATTGCTGATTTTATGATTCAAGGTGGCGATCCGAATGGAGATGGTTCTGGTGGACCAGGTTATAAATTTAAAGATGAATTTCATCCTGATTTAAGACATTCAAAAGCCGGGATTTTATCAATGGCTAATGCTGGACCAAGTACTAATGGAAGCCAGTTTTTCATCACTCACAAAGAAACACCTTGGCTAGATAATATGCATACTGTTTTTGGTGAAGTAGTTGAAGGATTAGAAATCATTAATACTATCACTGCTGATGATGTGATAGAAAAAATCACAATTATTAGAATTGGAAATACGGCTAAAAAGTTTGATGCCGTAAAGATTTTCAAAAACTACTATTCTTCGGTTGCTAAAGAAATTAAAGAAGCAGAAGAAAAAGCAAAGCAAATTATTGAAAATAAAGCTAAAGAAATTACCACTTTAAAAGCAACAGGAACCAAAACAAAATCAGGTTTAATTTATCAAATCATTAAAAAAGGTGGCGATAAAAAACCTTCAAATGGAACTCAAGTTAATGTTAATTACGCTGGATATTTAGAAAACGGTCAGCTTTTTGATACGAGTTACGAAGATGTTGCAAAATTATTTGGGAAATTTAATCAACAAAGAGCACAACAAGGTGGCTATACTCCTATTCCATCAACAATAGGAAATCTTCAATTTATTCCTGGATTTATTGAAGGAATTAACATGATGAACTTTGGAGACAAATTAATGTTGTATATCCCTTCAGAATTAGGATATGGTCAAGAAGGCGCTGGTGATGTTATCCCTCCTAACGCAAATATTGTATTTGAAGTGGAACTTTTAGAATTTAAACCAACAAAC
Source organism: Flavobacterium sp. (assembly GCF_023151265.1). Lineage (GTDB taxonomy): Bacteria > Bacteroidota > Bacteroidia > Flavobacteriales > Flavobacteriaceae > Flavobacterium. The sequence goes on along the minus strand of NZ_JAKLJH010000029.1, from coordinate 26,066 downwards.
TAAAAAATAAAATGAAAAACATTTCTAAATTATTAATACTAGTGTTAAGCTACACCACATTTTCTGTAGCACAAAACAAAACACAAGAAGGAATTTTTGCTGAATTCAACACAACAAAAGGAAAAATTGTAGCAACTTTAGAATACAAAAAAACACCTGTTACAGTTGCTAATTTTATTTCGCTTGCTGAAGGGAAAAATCCAAAAGCAGATGCGAAATTTAAAGGAAAACCATACTATAACGGTTTAAAATTTCACCGCGTTATCGCTGATTTTATGATTCAAGGTGGTTGTCCTGATGGAAAAGGTTCGGGTGGTCCAGGTTATAAATTTGATGATGAAATTGTTGCTGATTTAAAGCATTCTGGTAAAGGAATTTTATCAATGGCAAATGCTGGACCAGCTACTAACGGAAGTCAGTTTTTTATCACTCACAAAGCTACACCATGGTTAGATGGAAAACACACCGTTTTTGGACATGTAACTAGCGGATTAGACATTGTTGATAAAATTGTACAAGATGATATAATTACTTCTATAAAGATTATTAGAGTAGGAAAAGAAGCTAAAAAATTCAATGCCGAAAAAACGTTTGCTGATTACTTTGTAAAAAAAGAAGCAGCTGAAAAATTAGCTGTAGAAAAACAAAAAGAAGCTAAAGAAAAAGCTTTAAAAGAATTTGCAAATGCAGCAACTACACCAAGTGGTTTAAAATATATTGTATTACAAGAAGGAACAGGAAACAAACCAGTTGCAACAAGTAACGTTAAAGTACATTATACAGGAATGTTATTAGACGGAAAAGTTTTTGACAGTAGTGTACAAAGAGGAGAAACTATCGATTTTGGCTTAAACCAAGTAATTAAAGGTTGGACAGAAGGTGTTCAATTAATGCCTGAAGGTTCTAAATACAAATTCTATATTCCTTCTAATTTGGCTTATGGTGAAAGAGGTGCTGGCGGTGTTATTCCTCCAAATGCAGATTTAATTTTTGAAATTGAATTAATCAAGATAAACCAATAAATAAAAAAGCCGCTAAGTTAATTAGCGGCTTTTTTTATACTTACTTGAATTAAAATCTCCAGTCAAATTCGTCTTTATCACTAAAAACAGCTCCTACTTCAATCTTAACAATTTCGTTATAATCTACGTGGAAAAACACCCAGTTTTCCTCGTTAAAATAACTTATCATTCCTTCTATCGTATCGGTTTCAAATGGTTTAATTTTATTTTTTTCCAAAAGCGGATACACATCACTCCAATTTTTACCAATTACAGTTGTATTGAACAACTTAATAATCGGATTTGTTGTTGTCATATATCCTAATCTAAAATCTTCTTCTTTATAAAAAATCAAGCGAAGTTTTCTAGCGTTATACATGAACACAACATTCTCTTCTTCATCTTTATATTGCGTATCGGGTTTACCCAAAATTTTAGTAACATCTTGCTCTTTCATTCCGAAAAGCAAATTGTCAATTCCGTACTTTAATTTAATTTCCATTCTTGTTTATGCTAAAAAATCCCGACTTTCATCGGGATTTAAAAATTATGCTATTTTGAAACGTTTTCTATCGTTTTCATTCAAATAGATTTTACGTAAACGTAACGATTTTGGTGTTACCTCAACATATTCATCTTTTTGAATGTACTCTAATGCTTCTTCTAATGAGAATTTGATTGCAGGAATAATTCTTGCTTTATCATCATTTCCAGAAGAACGTACGTTTGTTAATTTTTTAGTTTTAGTTACATTCACTACCATATCATCTCCACGTGAATTTTCACCAATTACCTGACCTTCGTAGATATCTTCATTCGGGTCAACGAAGAATTTACCTCTGTCTTGTAATTTATCAATAGAATAAGGAATTGCTTTTCCGTTTTCCATAGAAATTAATGAACCACCTAAACGTCCTGGAATTTCGCCTTTGAATGGTTGGTAATCAATAAAACGGTGCGACATGATAGCTTCACCAGCTGTAGCTGTTAATAATTGATTTCTTAATCCGATAATTCCACGAGATGGAATGTTGAATTTGATAATCATACGCTCACCTTTAGGCTCCATAGATAACATTTCACCTTTACGGATCGTTACAAATTCTACGGCTCTACCTGAAAGATTTTCTGGTAAATCAACTGTTAATTCTTCAATTGGCTCACATTTAACACCATCGATTTCTTTGATGATAACTTGTGGTTGTCCAATTTGTAACTCATATCCTTCTCTTCTCATCGTTTCAATTAAAACTGATAAGTGAAGTACACCACGACCAAATACTAAGAATTTATCAGCAGAATCAGTTTCATTAACTCTTAATGCTAAGTTTTTCTCTAACTCTTTGTTCAAACGATCTTTAATGTGACGAGAAGTTACAAATTTTCCTTCTTTACCAAAGAAAGGAGAATCGTTAATAGTAAATAACATACTCATTGTTGGCTCATCAATTGCAATAGAAGTTAAAGCTTCTGGATTTTCAAAATCAGCAACAGTGTCACCAATTTCAAAACCTTCTAAACCTACAATCGCACAGATATCACCTGCTACAACTTCTTCTACTTTTTTACGACCTAAACCTTCAAAAGTATGTAATTCTTTAATTTTTGATTTGCTTATTTTTCCATCTCTTTTTACTAAAGAAATATTCATTCCTTCACGTAAAACACCTCTTTGTAAACGACCAATCGCGATACGACCTGTAAACGAAGAGAAATCTAAAGATGTAATTAACATTTGAGGCGTTCCTTCAGAAACTTTAGGAGCTGGAACATGTTCCAAAACCATATCTAATAAAGGCTCAATATTTTCTGTTTGATTTCTGAAATCATCAGACATCCAGTTGTTTTTAGCCGAACCGTAAACTGTTGGGAAATCTAACTGCTCTTCAGTTGCACCTAATTCAAACATTAAGTCGAAAACTTTTTCGTGAACTTCTTCTGGAGTACAGTTTTCTTTATCTACTTTGTTAATAACCACACAAGGTTTTAAACCTAAGTCAATCGCTTTTTGTAATACGAAACGCGTTTGTGGCATTGGTCCTTCAAAAGCATCTACTAAAAGACAAACACCATCTGCCATATTAAGTACACGCTCTACTTCACCACCAAAATCGGCGTGACCTGGAGTATCGATAATGTTGATTTTTGTTCCTTTGTAAGTTACAGAAACGTTTTTAGAAGTAATAGTAATACCTCTTTCACGCTCTAAGTCATTATTATCTAAGATTAAATCTCCTGTGTTTTCGTTTTCACGAAACAACTGACAGTGGTACATGATTTTATCAACCAAAGTAGTTTTACCGTGGTCAACGTGGGCAATAATTGCGATGTTTCTAATAGAAGTCATTTATAAAATTTTTGAAGGTGCAAAGGTAATGTTTATTTTGATAAAAACACTATAGTAATCAATACTTTAGTAGAAATAACATAATAATAACGTATAAAAAAAGCCCTCAAAATGAGAGCTTTAGTATATTTCACTAACAGTAGACTATAAAGAAGCTACGTGTTTAGTTAATTTAGATTTTAAGTTAGAAGCCTTATTATCGTGGATAATATTTTTCTTAGCTAATTTATCAATCATAGAAATTACAGTTGATAATTTTGCAGAAGCCTCAGCTTTGTCAGTAGCTAAACGAATAGCTTTGATAGCGTTACGAGTAGTTTTGTGTTGGTATCTGTTTAATACTCTTCTTTTCTCGTTACTTCTAATTCTTTTTAAAGCAGATTTATGATTTGCCATTTTGTTCTTTTTTTAATTGTAATAATTGTTATAAACTACTAGTTAAAAAAGAAAAACCTCCCACAATTACATTTGCAATCACTTTGGTTTTAACTAATAAAATAATAACCGAGACACCAATTATTATTTTATAAAACTTATTTACAACTAATTTTGTAGCCCGTAGGGGAATCGAACCCCTCTTACCAGGATGAAAACCTGGCGTCCTAACCGATAGACGAACGGGCCATTAACCAATTCTTTTAATCTCAATATTTGTAGCCCGTAGGGGAATCGAACCCCTCTTACCAGGATGAAAACCTGGCGTCCTAACCGATAGACGAACGGGCCATCTCATACTCTGAACTCTTAAAGACCTCATTTCTGTAATGCGAGTGCAAAGATAAACACATTTTTTATTCCTGCAATAGCATCAATATTTTTTTTTCGCTTTTTTTACTATTTTTTTAGTAAGCCTTTGCAAATAAGACTCTTCCGGTTGAAGGCTTTCCTGTTAAAACACAAGTCCCAGCTTCTTCTACTCTATCTAAAGCGATACAACGGATAGTTGCTTTTGTTAATTCTTTGATTTTTTCTTCTGTTTCTGCAGTTCCATCCCAATGTGCCGCTAAGAAGCCACCTTTTGTGTCTAAAACTTCTTTAAACTCTTCAAAAGAATTCACTTCCGTAATGTGAGTATCTCTGTAATCCAATGCTTTAGCAAACAAATCATTTTGAATCGTTGCTAATAAATTTTGAATGTAAGCTACTACTCCTTCTTTAGCAACTACTTCTTTTGATAAATTATCTCTACGCGCAATTTCGTAAGTTCCGTTTTCTAAATCGTTTGGTCCAAGAGCAATTCGCACCGGAACACCTTTTAATTCCCATTCTGCAAACTTGAATCCTGGTTTTTGAGTATCTCTATTATCGTATTTAACTGAAATACCTAATTTTCTCAATTCAGCAACTAAACCATTTACTTGTTCAGAAATTGCATCAAACTGCTCGTCTGTTTTATAAATTGGAACAATCACTACTTGAATTGGCGCTAAGTTTGGAGGCAATACCAATCCTTTATCATCTGAATGCGTCATAACTAAAGCTCCCATCAAACGTGTTGAAACACCCCAAGAAGTTCCCCAAACATGTTCTTGCTTTCCTTCTTTATTAGCAAATTTAACATCAAAAGCTTTAGCAAAATTTTGACCTAAGAAATGTGAAGTTCCCGCTTGCAACGCTTTTCCGTCTTGCATTAACGCTTCAATACAATACGTTTCATCAGCTCCAGCAAAACGTTCTGTTTCCGTTTTTAAACCTTTGATAACTGGAATTGCCATAAAATTTTGAACGAAATCAGCATACACATTCATCATTTTTTCAGATTCTTCAATCGCTTCTTGACGTGTTGCGTGAGCCGTGTGTCCTTCTTGCCATAAAAATTCAGCTGTTCTTAAAAACAAACGCGTTCTCATTTCCCAACGAACCACATTTGCCCATTGATTAATTAGCAAAGGTAAATCTCTGTACGATTGCACCCACCCTTTGTAAGTTGACCAAATAATAGCTTCAGAAGTTGGACGAACGATTAACTCTTCTTCTAATTTAGCATTTGGGTCTACCATTAATTTCCCTGGTCTTTCCTCATCATTTTTCAAACGATAATGCGTCACAATGGCACATTCCTTAGCAAAGCCTTCAGCATTTTTCTCTTCTGCTTCAAACATGCTTTTTGGAACAAACAAGGGGAAATAAGCATTACTATGTCCTGTTTCTTTAAACATTCTATCTAGTTCAGCTTGCATTTTTTCCCAAATTGCATAGCCGTATGGTTTAATCACCATACATCCTCTTACTCCTGAATTTTCTGCTAAATCAGCCTTTACGACTAGTTCGTTATACCATTTGGAATAATCTTCCGCTCTTGTTGTTAAGTTCTTGCTCATTATGAATATTTTGGCACAAAAATTGTTTGTATAAATTTTAACTAATTTGTTTGGCAAAAATAGTTAAATTTGAAGTGTCCAACAATAAAAAAATAAGAGTTATGAAAACTTATTACTTGTTTACCAAAAAAAATGCCATATTTTCTTTGTTTGGATTATTGGCAATAATCACAACTTCATGTGGTTCCTATCAAAATTCATCCTACTATGATAATGATGGAGTTTATGGTTCTGAAAGATCTAACACAGTAGTTGAAAATAAATATTCTGAGCAAAATTTAGAAAAATCTAATAAATATGCTGAGCAATTTAAAACAATGCAACAGGATTATTCCTATTTTACTGACGTAGATAGTTATCAATCTCAAGAAGCTCAAGATACTGTTGTAACCGTTTATAGAAATGAATCTAACAACAATTATGCTGGATGGGGCAATAACTCATCTGATGTAACCATCAATTATTACAATAACGGTTGGGGCTGGAACAACTGGTATTCTCCATATTGGGGAATTGGATGGAATTGGGGTTGGAACTCTTGGTATGGAAACAACTGGGGATGGGGATGGAACTCTTGGTACGGTCCTGGATGGGGCTGGGGTTGGAATAATTGGTATGGCCCAGGATGGGGAGGTTACTACGGAGCTGGATGGGGATGGAACGGATACTATGGTTATGGCAGAGATGTTGTATACAATGGTGGAAGAAGAGGCGGATCTGCTTATCATAATCCATCTAGAGGAAGAGATAACTATTCAAATGGAAGAACAAACACTTCTAGACCAAACTTCAACAGTACAAGAAGTACTCCTAGAACAAGAGAAAATGGTACAAGATCAAATGTAACACCAAGAACTCCAAGAGAAAATTCAACTGGAACTCCTAGAAATAACAACTATTCTACCCCTAGAAGCAACAACAACTCTACTCCTAGAACTAACAACAACTATTCTACTCCTAGAAGCTCTTCTGGAGGTAGTTTTGGTGGAAGCCGAGGAGGTAGTTTTGGTGGTAGCTCTGGAGGTGGTCGTTCAGGTGGCGGATCTAGAGGCGGTAGAGGTTAATTATTTAATAGTATAAAATGTATATGAAAAAGATATTTTTAATTGCAGCACTTAATATTTCATTTCTATCAATTGCTCAAGAAATGACAACCGCGGATGCACTTAGATACGCTGTTGAAAACATGAATGGAACCGCTCGATTTAGAGGGATGAGTGGTGCTTTTGGAGCTGTAGGTGGCGATTTATCGGCTATAAGTATTAACCCTGCTGGTTCATTATTTTTTAATAATAATTTTGCAAGTGTAACAGTTTCTAGCTTTAATAATAGTAATAATGCTAATTACTTTGGAACAAAAAGCAAAGAAAACTTTAGTACTTTAGACTTAAATCAAGTTGGAGCAGTACTAGTATTTAGTGATGCATCTGGAAAATCTGATTGGAATAAAATTTCTGTTGCACTAAATTATGATAACACAAATAATTTTGACAACAGAATGTTTATTGCCGGAAGAAATCCTTCTAACTCAATTTCACAATATTTTGTTGATCAAGCTAACTTTATAGCAAACACCCCATTTAATGATTACCAATACGAAATGGGTTATGATACTTACATAATAAACCCATCTGAAGACGATCCTAATGTTTTTGTCTCTAATGTTTCGCCAGGAGGCAATTATTATCAAGATTATTTCTCAACTTCTAATGGATACAATGGAAAATTAACGGCAAACGTAGCTACTAGCTATAAAGACAAGTTATTCTTAGGAATAAACCTTAACGCACATTTTACTGATTATGTAACCACAAGTCGCCTTTATGAATATAATAGCAACCCCGAAAACCCTAACACTCAACCAACAGTTCGAGAAATTGTTTTTGACAATCAATTAAGCACTTATGGTTCTGGTTTTTCGTTTAATTTAGGTGCTATCTACAAAATAAATGAATCGTTACGAATTGGAGCAGCTTATGAATCACCAACATGGTACAGATTAAATGATGAATTAGTTCAGGATTTATATACTTATGGAAATGTTAATGTTCCTTCTGGAGATGAAAACCGTTCCTACGCAAGTCCGATTTTTGTTTTTCCAACATACAAATTGAGAACTCCAAGCAAAATTACGGCAAGTGCAACCTATATTTTTAACAAAAAGGGATTAATAAGTATTGACTTAGCTGAAAAAGATTACAGCAACACCGAATTTAAAAACACGAATCAAAATGATTTTAGAGATTTGAATTCTCAAATGAGTCTAGAATTGAAAAAAGCTTTTGAACTAAGAATTGGTGGCGAATACAAAATTAAACAATGGAGTCTTCGTGGCGGATATCGTTTTGAAGAAAGCCCATATGAAACTGGAGATATTATTGGAGACTTAACAGGATATTCTGCTGGAGTTGGATACAATTTTGGAGAAAGTAAATTAGATTTATCTTACGCAAATTCTCACAGAAATTACAATCAGAATTTAATTTCTTCAGGAATGACAGATACTGCTAGAATTAGAAACGTTCAAAACAATGTAAAAATCGTTAAAGAAAAATAAAATCAATGTAATTACTCTTGGATGTTCTAAAAACACTTACGATAGTGAAGTTTTAATGGGACAACTAAAAGCCAACGGAAAAGATGTAGCACACGAAGAAGAAGGCAATATCGTGGTAATTAACACTTGTGGTTTTATTGATAATGCAAAGGAAGAATCGGTAAATACGATTTTGGAATATGTAGATAAAAAAGATCAAGGCTTAGTAGATAAAGTATTCGTTACCGGATGTTTATCTGAAAGATACCGTCCTGATTTAGAGAAGGAAATTCCTGATGTTGACCAATATTTTGGAACTACAGAATTACCTCTTTTATTAAAAGCTTTAGGAGCTGATTACAAACACGAATTATTAGGAGAACGTTTAACTACAACTCCAAAAAATTACGCCTATTTAAAAATTGCGGAAGGTTGTGATAGACCTTGTAGTTTTTGTGCGATACCGTTAATGCGTGGAAAACACGTTTCGCAACCTATTGAAAAATTGGTAAAAGAAGCGGAAGGTTTGGCTAAAAAAGGAGTAAAAGAATTGATATTAATTGCTCAAGATTTAACTTACTACGGATTAGATTTATACAAAAAACGTAATCTTGCCGAATTACTAGAAAACTTAGTAAAAATTGAAGGGATAGAGTGGATTCGCTTGCATTATGCATTCCCTAGTGGTTTCCCAATGGATGTTTTAGATGTAATGAAACGCGAACCAAAAATTTGTAATTACATTGATATTCCGTTACAACATATTTCAGATGATATTTTAAAATCGATGAAACGCGGAACAACTAAAGAAAAAACAACAAAATTATTACAAGAATTTAGAGAGCGTGTTCCTGGAATGGCAATTAGAACTACTTTAATTGTTGGATATCCTGGCGAAACACAACAAGATTTTGAAATTCTTCGTGATTGGGTACAAGAAATGAAATTTGAGCGTTTAGGTTGTTTTACGTATTCGCATGAAGAAAACACAGGTGCTTTTGTCTTAGAAGATGATGTTCCACAGGAAGTAAAACAAGCACGTGCTGCTGAAATTATGGACTTACAATCGCAAATTTCTTGGGATTTAAATCAGGAGAAAATTGGACAAACTTTTAAATGTGTTATCGATAGAAAAGAAGGGCAATACTTCATTGGAAGAACTGAGTTTGATAGTCCAGATGTGGATAATGAAGTATTAGTTGACGCTTCTAAATACTATTTAAAAACAGGTGATTTTGTAAACTTAAAAGTAATAGATGCTACAGAATTTGATTTGTATGCAGAACCAATATCATAAACTATGAAAAAAATATTTTTTTTAATTCTTTTCGTTTTTTCATTTATAAATTCAAATGCGCAAATTGATAGGCGAATTGGAGCAGGTCAATATAGTAATGGGGACCAAAATAAAAAAGTAGATATAGTTGAATCTTCTGTTGAATTATTAAAGAAAGAACTAAATCTTGATGGTTTCCAAGAAGCTATTGTTCGTAATCTTATAAAGGACAATCAATCTAAATCAAAAGAAATCATTGAAACATCTATTTACAGTGATATAGAAAAAAAGAATCTACTAACAGAAATAGGTGAAAAATTCAACACTGAAATAAAGAAAATACTTTCGCCCGAACAATTAGAAAAATACGAAAAATTCATTGCAAAAAAGAAAAAATAGCATTTCCAAAATGATATTTATCATACGCAATACTAGTTAAATTTAGTAAATTTGAGTATACTAATTTAAAAACCAGCGTTATGATAACTAAACATCCTATTTATCAAGATTTTCCTGAATTTGCAGACAAAATTAAAAACCTATATCACAACAATGATGAATTTCAGGTTTTGTTAAAATCGTATACAGATTTAGATGAGAAAATATACAAAATTGAAACCGACGAAGAATTAGCTATGGATGATGAATTATCACATCTTAGAAAAGATCGCGTGTTTCTAAAAGATGAAATATTTAACTTTTTAAAAGATAGTTAATTTTTACTAAATAAATAAACCGCTTAAAAGCGGTTTATTTATTTCTATAACAAAGTTGATGGACAAACATAAACCGTTCTGGGCAAATCAGTTGTTTTAGCTATTTCATTAAAACCACCAGAAACATCAACAAAATTATCAAAACCTCTTTGTTTTAAAATCGAAGCTGCTATCATGCTGCGATAACCTCCTGCACAATAAATTACGAATGGTTTCTCTTTAGGAAAACTACCTAATTTAGTATTCAACTGATTTAGTGGAATATTAGTAGAATTCAATAAATGCTCAGAATCAAATTCGCTTTTCTTACGAACATCAAACAATGGCAAATCTGCTGTTTTTAGCATCACTTCTAGTTGTTCTCCAGTAATTCGCTTTAAAAAATCGGTTTCTTTTTCGGCTTGTTTCCAAGATTCAAAACCACCTTCTAAATAACCGATGGTATTATCATATCCTACTCTCGAAAGACGAATCATACATTCTTCTTCCCTACCAGGTTCTGTAACTAAAAGAATAGCTTGATTGATATCGGAAATCATTTCACCAACCCACATCGCAAAACTGCCATCAATTCCAATATTAATACTATTCGGAATAAACCCTTTTGCAAAATCATTGGCATTTCTAGTATCTAAAATTAAAGCGCCAGATACATTTGCTAAAGTTTCAAATTCATTTGGATTCAAAGGCTTTTTACCTTTCTCAATAACTTTATCTAACGATTCATATCCTTTTAAATTCAATAATACGTTTTTTGGAAAATAGCCAGGTGGCGTTGTCAACCCAGTAAGCAATTCTTTTACAAACTCATCTTCTGTCATATTTGGTCGAAGCGCATAATTGGTTCGTTTTTGATTACCTAAAGTATCCGTAGTTTCCTTACTCATATTCTTTCCGCACGCACTTCCAGCTCCATGATTTGGATACACAATTAAATCATCAGATAACGGCATTATTTTCTCACGAAGCGAATGATATAATAAGCGCGCTAATTTATCTTGCGTTAAATCAGCAACCACATGTTGGGCTAAATCAGGTCGACCAACATCACCAATAAATAAAGTATCACCCGAAATAATTCCATGTTCCTTATCATTCTCATCAATTAAAAGATAAGTTGTGCTTTCCATGGTATGACCAGGCGTATGAATGGCTTTTATTTTATAATTTCCAATAGTAAAAATTTGTCCATCAGAGGCTATTAAAGCTTCATAATTAGGTTTTGCTGTTGGACCGAAAACAATTTGAGCTCCCGTTTTTGCTTTTAAATCCAAATGACCGCTAACAAAATCGGCATGAAAATGTGTTTCAAATACATATTTGATTTTAGCATTATCCTTTTTAGCACGATCGATATAAGGTTGGACTTCACGTAATGGATCAAAAATAGCGGCTTCACCATTATTTTCAACGTAATAAGCAGCATGCGCAATGCAACCTGTATAAATTTGTTCTACTTTCATGACATAACTTTTAGAAGTTACGAATTTACATGCTATTAGTTGGAAGTAAAATGATAAATATCATGTAGAAAACTATCGATTAATTTTCTAAAACACGATTAATTTGGATAAAACGTTTTTTGTAATAAGGTTCTTCTGTAGATGAAATAATAACTCCAGCTTGTACAGAGGAATGAATAAATTTAATTTCATCGCCGTTAATTTCGGTAATCATTCCCACGTGATTAATACTTCCTCTACCATTGGTTGTAAAGAAAATTAAATCGCCTTTTTGCGCCTGACTCCTATCAATTTTATAACCTGCTCCAACTGCCATTGAGCTTGAAGAACGAGGCAAAGTCATATCAATATGTTTAAAAGTAGAAAACATTAAACCAGAACAATCAAAACCAGCACTCGTAGTTCCGCCACCTCTATATCTAGTTCCGATGTGCTGCGAAGCTTTCGCAATTAAGAACTCGGCTTTAGACATGTTTTCTGGAGAAAGTTCTTCCACCTCTTTTGGACTACTTACAATTTCATTTTGATGTTTTGCTAACTCTACATCTCCTTTTTTAATTACAACTTCATATCCGATTGGTAAATTGGCAATAATTTCAGGATTCATTTCTTCTAAATCCTTCACACTAACTTTGTACTTTTTTGAAAGTCTATATAAAGTTTCGCCTTTAGTTACTGTGTGCACCTTATTTCCTAATTCATCCGTACATAAATTAGAATCCATATTCGTTGGATTAACCGGATTAGCTACTTCAGTAACCACTGTTTTTGTTTCTTTAGGCTTTTTTTCTTTTGGAGTTTCTTTTTCTTTTGGAGTTTCTTTCTCTTTTTTGGCAGAAACCACTATTTTATCACCAATTTGAATCGACTCTGGCTTGATATCTGGATTTAATTCTTTTAATTTTTCTAGACTGATATCGTACTTTTTTGCAATCTTATATAGTGATTCACCTGATTCAACGATATGAGTTTCTGTACTAACTTTTTTAGAAGAAACAACTTCTTTGCTGTTTTTTGATTTTGACTTTTTGTTGGGAATTAACAAAACAGTTTTTAACTGTAATAAAGCGCCTTTCGATTTTGGATTTAATTCATAAATGTCGGATTCACTAACATCATACTTTTTAGCAATGGAATAAATGGATTCACCCGAAACCACTGTATGTTTAATTGTCTTTTGAGAAAAAACAACACCACTACAGAAGAAAAGAAAAAAAGTTATAATTTGGAATAATTTCATTTAGAATTAATTTAGATGGATTGTATAATTTGACGGTCGCAAGATAAAAAAAACTCCCTTTAAAAAGGGAGTTTTAACATTATTTTAAATTTAAATTACGCTTTTCCTGCCGCAATTAAGTTCAAAGCAGAACCCGCCACAAACCATCCAATTTGACTATCATTATAGGTATGATTTGCCATGACGATATCTTTAGAACCATCAGCGTGAACAAATTCTAATGACAATGGTTTTCCTGGTGCAAACTCGGTTAAATCTAAAAAGTTGATTGTATCATCTTCTTGAATTTTATCATAATCCGATTCGTTTGCAAAAGTTAAGGCTAACATTCCTTGTTTTTTCAAATTGGTTTCATGAATACGTGCGAATGATTTTACTAAAACTGCTTTTACACCTAAGAAACGTGGTTCCATAGCCGCGTGCTCACGTGAAGAACCTTCTCCATAATTATGATCTCCAACAACAATTGAAGGAATTCCAGCAGCTTTATAAGCTCTTTGAACTTTTGGCACTTCGTCATAAGCGCCAGTTAATTGATTTTTAACTGAATTTGCTTTTCCGTTGAATGCATTTTCTGCACCAATTAACATGTTATTCGAAATATTATCCAAATGTCCACGGAAACGCAACCAAGGTCCAGCCATCGAAATATGGTCTGTAGTACATTTTCCGAACGCTTTGATTAGTAATTTTGCTCCTGTATAATTTTTACCATCCCAAGCTTCAAAAGGCGCTAACAATTGTAATCGGTCTGAAGTCGGAGAAACCACAACTTCTACGCTTGAACCATCAGCTGCAGGCGCTTGAAATCCCGGATCTTCTACATCAAAACCTTTAGTCGGTAATTCATCCCCAAAAGGCGGAGTTAATTTTACAGCTTCTCCTTTATCATTTATTAAAGTATCCGTAATTGGATTAAAATCTAAACGACCTGAAATCGCTAAAGCGGCTACCATTTCTGGAGAAGTCACAAAAGCATGTGTATTTGGGTTTCCATCGGCTCTTTTTGAAAAGTTTCGGTTGAACGAATGCACGATGGTATTTTTTTCTTGTTTGTCCGCTCCTTCTCTATCCCATTGTCCAATACAAGGTCCGCAAGCATTCGTAAATACTTTGGTTCCCATCTTTTCGAAATCAGCGATGATGCCATCTCGTTCAATAGTGTAACGAATTTGTTCCGAACCTGGATTGATTCCAAATTCTGCTTTAGGCGAAATTCCATGAGCTACAGCTTGTCTAACAATAGAAGCAGCGCGCGACATATCTTCGTAAGAGGAATTGGTACACGAACCAATTAATCCCCATTCGACTTTTATTGGCCAACCATTTGCTTCTGCTTCTGCTTTCATTTTGGAAACTGGTGTTCCTCTATCTGGAGTGAAAGGTCCATTGATATGCGGTTCCAATTCAGACAAATTTATTTCAATTAATTGATCGAAATATTGTGCTGGATTTGCATAAACTTCGGCATCGGCTGTTAAGTAAGATGCTACTTTATCGGCAGCATTTACGACATCTTGACGACCAGTTGCTGCCAAATATCTTCTCATTGAATCGTCGTAACCAAATGTTGAAGTGGTAGCTCCAATTTCAGCTCCCATATTACATATGGTTCCTTTTCCAGTACATGACATCGATTCGGCACCTTCTCCGAAATATTCTACAATAGCGCCTGTTCCGCCTTTTACAGTTAAGATATCCGCTACTTTTAGAATAACGTCTTTAGGTGAAGTCCAACCGTTTAATTTACCAGTTAGCTTTACTCCGATTAATTTTGGAAATTTTAACTCCCAAGACATGCCTGACATTACATCAACTGCATCAGCACCTCCAACACCGATGGCTAACATTCCTAAACCACCTGCATTTACGGTATGAGAATCGGTTCCAATCATCAAACCTCCTGGAAATGCATAGTTTTCTAAAACGATTTGGTGAATAATTCCTGAACCCGGTTTCCAAAATCCGATTCCGTATTTGTTTGACACCGATGATAAGAAATCGAATACTTCTTTTGATTGCTTATTGGCTAACTCCAAGTCTTGTTTTGCCCCATTTTTTGCTAAAATTAAGTGGTCACAGTGAACGGTTGTTGGAACTGCAACTGTTTTTTTTCCAGCATGCATAAATTGTAATAATGCCATTTGCGCTGTCGCATCTTGACAAGCTACTCTATCGGGAGCAAAATCAACATAATCTTTACCTCTTGTGAATGCCTGAGTTGGCATTCCTTCCCATAAATGCGAATACAAAATTTTCTCAGACAACGTCAATGGATGACCAACTACGTCTCGAGCTTTATCTACTCTAGCCGCCATGTTAGCATACATTTTTTCAATCATTTCAATATCAAATGCCATAGTAATTTATTTTGTGTGTTATTTAATCCCACTAATTTACAAAAATTTGAACAGATAAAAACAAAAAAGCCCAAGTAAAAAACTTGAGCTTTCTGATTTGATATATCGAATTAAATTATCCTACTAACAATTTGTGCGATGGAGCAAACTTAGTTAAGTTGATTCCTTCTACAGCTAATTTATATTCTTCAATTGAAGGAGTTCTTCCTAAAATTGTTGATAAAACTACTACCGGTGTAGATGATAATAAAGATTCTCCTTTTTTCTCAGCAGTATCTTCAACCACACGACCTTGGAATAAACGCGTTGATGTTGCCATAACCGTATCTCCTTTAGACGCTTTTTCTTGGTTACCCATACATAGGTTACAACCTGGACGCTCTAAATACAACATGTTTTCGTATTCTGTACGAGCTGCTGCTTTTGGTGCATTATCATCAAATTCGAAACCTGAATATTTTTGTAATACTTCCCAATCACCTTCTGCTTTTAATTCGTCAACAATGTTGTAGGTTGGAGGAGCCACTACTAAAGGCGCTTTGAATTCCACTTTACCTTGTTGTCTCTCGATATTTTTAAGCATTTGTGCTAAGATTTTCATATCGCCTTTGTGAACCATACAAGAACCGATGAATCCTAAATCTACTTTTTTGTCACCTCCGTAGAAAGAAAGCGGACGAATTGTATCGTGAGTATAACGTTTAGAAACGTCTTTATTATTAACGTCTGGGTCAGCAATCATTGGCTCAGCGATTTGATCTAAATCTACTTCAACTTCTGCATAATATTTTGCATTAGCATCTGGACGTAACGCTGGTTTTTCACCTGATTTGATTTCGGCAATACGCTTGTTTGCTTTATCGATTAATCCTTGAAGCACACGGTTTTTGTTGTCCATGCCTTTATCAATCATGATTTGGATTCTTCCTTTTGCAATTTCTAATGATTCGATTAACGTTTCATCTTCAGAAATACAAATAGACGCTTTTGCTTTCATTTCGGCAGTCCAATCTGTGAATGTAAACGCTTGGTCAGCGGTTAAAGTTCCTAAATGTACTTCGATAATTCTTCCTTGGAAAACGTTTTCACCACCAAATTTATGTAACATTTGCGCTTGCGTAGCATGAACCACGTCACGGAAATCCATATAACTTGCCATATTTCCTTTGAAAGTAACTTTCACTGATTCTGGAATTGGCATTGAAGCTTCACCTGTAGCTAAAGCTAAAGCAACTGTTCCTGAATCTGCTCCGAAAGCAACTCCTTTAGACATTCTAGTATGTGAATCACCACCAATAATGATAGCCCATTCATCAACCGTAATATCATTTAATACTTTGTGAATTACATCGGTCATCGCATGATAAACACCTTTTGGGTCACGAGCCGTGATTAAACCAAAGTCGTTCATGAATTGCATTAATTTAGGAATATTAGCTTGTGCTTTTTTATCCCAAACAGAAGCCGTGTGACAACCTGATTGATACGCTCCATCAACAATAGGAGAAATCACAGTCGCTGCCATTGATTCTAATTCTTGAGCCGTCATCAAACCTGTAGTATCTTGCGAACCTACGATGTTTACAGTAACACGAACATCTGAACCTGCGTGTAATGCTTTTTTAGAAATAGTTCCAACCGCATTTCTATTGAAGATTTTTTCAACCGCAGTTAAACCTTGTCCTTCAACTGAAACTTCTTTTGAAGGTGCGTAAACTAAGGGCGCTTCAATTCCAAGAGTTTTAGCTGCAAACGTTTGGATTTTTTTACCAAAAACGATAGCATAAGAACCACCTGCTTTGATAAATTCCATTTTTTGTGGTGTGAACGATCTTGAAATATCAATCAATTCTTTATCACCGTTGTATAATTTTTTTGTTTTAGTATTGATAGTTAAAACAGTTCCAGTTGCAACTGAATACACTTGCTCTAAAATTGGTTCTCCATTTTCATCACGAACTAATTCTCCGTTGGCGTCTGTCTTTTTAACCCAGTTTTTTAAATCAATTCCGATACCACCAGTTACGTCAACTGTAGTAAGGAAGATTGGAGAAATTCCGTTAGTTCCTCCTACGATTGGAGCAAAGTTTACGAATGGTACATAAGGACTAGCTTGTTTTCCTGTCCAAAGCGCCACGTTATTTACTCCTGACATACGAGAAGAACCAACTCCCATCGTACCTTTTTCAGCAATTAACATTACCGATTTATCTGGATGTTGCGCTTGTAAGGCTTTGATTTCTTCTTGCGCTTGAGGCGTAATCATACATTTTCCGTGTAATTCACGGTCAGAACGCGAGTGCGCTTGATTACCTGGGGACAATAAGTCAGTTGAAATATCACCTTCTCCAGCGATGAAGGTTACTACTTTAATTTCTTCTTCAATTTCTGGAAGTTTAGTAAAGAATTCTGCTTTAGCATAACTTTCTAAAATATTTTTAGCAACGGTATTTCCATTCTCATAAGCTTCTTTGATACGAGCCATATCAGCATCGTAAAGGTAAACTTGTGTTTTTAAAACTTCAGCCGCTTGATTTGCAATATTTGAATCATTTCCTAATGCTAAATCTAAAAGTACTTCAATAGAAGGTCCACCTTTCATGTGAGATAACAATTCAAAAGCAAATGTTGGAGTAATTTCAGCAACTATTTCTTGACCAAGAATAATCTCTTTTAAGAATTTTGCTTTAGCTCCAGCTGCAGGAGTTGTTCCTGGCAAAGTGTTGTAGATAAAAAACTTCAAACAATCTTGTCTGTTTGCGTTGTTTGTATCTTTAATTTGAGCAATGATTTCATTTAACAAATCAGCTCTATCAATTGGTTTTGGGTGTAATCCTTGACCTTTTCTTTCTTCGATTTCTTTAATATACTCGTTATAAAGATTCATTTCAGTAGCTAACGCCATACTATAAATAAGTTAATTAGTGTTTGTTGTATTTTTTGGTGGCACAAATTTAATAAATCTTAATTGGATTTAAAAATTTTTAATAAAAAGACTAAATAGAAGAATTATTATTTACAAACATTCTATTTTAATGGTTATTTTTCAATATTAATAAGAAAATAGGTTAATTATTTACAAATTATTTATTTTGAAGGCAAATTTTAAGAATTTCGAAAAAAGATAATAAAAACCAAATAAAGTTTTTAATTTAAATTAAAAATTATTTTATGATTTTTATGCTTTGACGCCCTGTATTACTATGTAAATTCACAAAATAAACACCTTTTGGGTAGGGAAAGTCAAAAGAGTATAATTTTTCACCTTGCTGGGTAATTTCTTCAAAGAAGAGGTCTTTAAGTTTTCTACCTAAATTATCGTACAATTCAATATTGAGGTTATCCGAATCTTTAAAATTAATACTCAAATTTAATTTATCGACTATTGGATTTGGCACAACTTTTACCAACAAAGGAACTCTCGGAACTTCCTGAAAATCTGTACTACTTAATGTTTGATCATATTTATAAACTGTTGTGCCTGAAGCGTAAGCCAAATTTTCGTTTATAATAAAAATTCTATTGAGATTACTACCAACATTCAGGCTTACCCAAGTATTTCCTCCATCATTCGTTTCATAAAATCCAGTACTATGACCGCCCATCCAACCATGATCTAAAGAAATAAAACCAACTGCTTGAATTTCAACCTCAGGAGCATTTTTAGTTTCCCAAGTAACACCAGCATTTGTAGTTCGTATTAGTTTACCATTATTTGGAGTAACAGATTCAATTGAACCAAAAATAACATCTGAATTTCCTTGTAAAAGTTGCATTTTCCATACATACTCACCTGGAATTCCACTATTGTAAATTTCAACCCAACTTTGACCTCCATCAGTTGTTTTTAGAACTATACCTCCTGTAGCACTTCTTCCTGAAACATAACCAAAATTCTCATCTATAAACATAATTTCTACCAAACCCGTTGCATAACTTGACATATTAATATATTGCCAAGTTGCACCGCTATCGACAGATTTTACAATAAATGGCGTAGTTGAAAAATAAGCTCCACAACCGTAAACAGTTGATGTTCCCACTGCATCTAAACCACAAATAGCTCTTGGTGCAGGAGAAATATTTGTTATTTCAGACCAAGTAGTACCTCCATCAATTGTTTTAAAAAATTTATTATTTGTTAAAGTTCCTACAAAACCTACATTCTGATTTAAAAACTCAATATTTCTAAAGTAATAATTAGCACCTAAAGCCGTTTCATTCAACTGTTGTGTCCATGTTACTCCACCATCTATAGTCTTATAAACAGATGCATAACTTCCATTTAAAGCCCAACCAAGGTTTTCATCTAAGAAAAAAACATCGTCAAATCGTTGGTTATTTGGATTAGAAATAGCAGACGACAAAGCTCTCCATTGCGATTGTGAAAAACTATTCAAGGAAACAAAAACGAGTGCAATTAAAAACTTTAAATTCATATTAAAACAGCTTTTTAATAATATCATCTTCCGAAATTCCTTCGGCATCAGCTTTATAATTTTTTACAATTCTATGACGAAGAATTCCTACTGCAACTGCTTTCACATCTTCAATATCTGGTGAGAATTTCCCATTAAAAGCGGCATTAGTTTTTGCAGCTAAGATTAAGTTTTGTGAAGCTCTTGGACCAGCACCCCAATCGATATATGTTTTTACAAATTCATTCGATAATGGATTATCGGGACGTGTTTTACTTACTAATGAAACCGCGTATTCAATCACATTATCAGCCACAGGAATTTTACGAATTACATTTTGAAAATCGATAATTTCCTGAGCCGTGAATAAAGAATTTACTACTGGTTTAAAATCAGAAGTGGTTGCTTTTACCACATTTACTTCTTCTTCAAAACTTGGATAATCTAATTTTACGGCAAACATAAAACGGTCTAATTGCGCTTCTGGTAACGGATACGTTCCTTCTTGCTCAATTGGATTTTGAGTTGCTAATACAAAATAAGGCAAATCTAATTTATAATGATGTCCGGCTACAGTTACTGCACGTTCTTGCATAGCTTCTAAAAGAGCTGCTTGCGTTTTTGGTGGAGTTCTGTTGATCTCATCAGCTAAGATAATATTGGAAAATATTGGCCCTTTGATAAATTTAAAGTGACGATTTTCGTCTAAGATTTCACTTCCTAAAATATCGGAAGGCATTAAATCGGGTGTAAACTGAATTCTTTTGAAATTCAATCCTAAAGCTTGAGAAATGGTGTTTACCATCAAAGTTTTTGCTAAACCAGGCACACCAATAAGCAAAGCGTGACCTCCAGAAAAAATACTCATCACAATTTGATGTACTACTTCATCTTGACCCACAATTACTTTTGCAATTTCTTGCTTTAATGCTTTTTGTCTTTGAACTAATTCCTGAATGGCTGCTACGTCTGACATATTGAATTTAGAATTTAGAATTCGGAAAATTGAACTTAATTATTAAACCTCTAAAATAATAAAAAACCCTCTGAAAATTCAAAGGGTTAGTTAATTTATTTTTTTAACCAATTATTAGCGAAATCACAATCTTTATATTCATCACTAATTTTAATGTAGGTTTCTTTAATTTTCTCTTCAGACCATTTTGCAATTTCTTTGATTTGTTTATCTCTTAAAGCTAATTCTTTAATTTTTAAATAATCTCTAGAAAAATCTGCTTGGTGCTCTTCGATTCTGTTATTAACCGTAATTATTTTATAGAACTTACCTGACCCTCTTTCTTCATCTAAAATTGGCAACGAAACTTCACCATCTTTTAAAGAAGAAACTTGAGCATATAAAGTAGGATCCATTTTAGTTAATTCAAATCTTGGTTCCATAGTTCTTGGGTTTAATAAAACACCTCCACTATTTCTTGTTTCTTTTTCGTCAGATGAAGATTTTGCTGCTTCTGCGAAAGTAATTTCTTTGTTTACGATTTTATTTCGAATCTGTTCGATTTTTTCCTTAGCATCTTTCATTGCTTGAGTTGATACTTTTGGAGCAATTAAAATATGACGCAATTCTACTTCCTGACCTTTAATTTTATCTACCATAATGATATGATAACCAAACTCTGTTTCAAATGGTTCAGAAATTTCACCTTCAGCTAAACTAAAAGCAACATCTTTAAATTCTTTAACGAAAGCAGTTTTACGATTCATTTTGTAATAACCACCGTTTGAACTTGATCCTGGATCTTCAGAAAACAAAACCGCTTTACTAAAGAAACTAGAACCATTTAACACGTCTTGTTTAATTTCTTTTAATTTATCGATTACTCTTTTCTTTTCTTCTTCAGAAATAACAGGCTTTACAACAATTTGAGCCACTTCCATTTCGGCACCAAAAGTTGGAATTTCGTCTGCTGGAATTCCTTTGAAAAAATTTCTAACTTCTTCTGGAGTAATAGTAACACCTTCTACAATCTTATTTCTCATTTGAGACGTAAGTTTGTTCATTTTTACAGCATCAAAAAAATGATTTCTTAATTCTTCTTCATTTTTTTTGTTGTAATATTTAACTACTTTTTCCATAGAACCTATTTGTTCTACGGCTGCGTCTAATTGTTCATTCAAATAGGAATTCACTTCTGCATCAGTAACTACAATACTATCTTGAACAGCTTGATGAGCATATAACTTATCTTCTAATTGCTTTCCAAAAAGTTCACATCTTGAAATATCTTTAACATCAACTCCTTGAGCTTTTAAGGTGATGTAATCTAAATCGATGTCAGAGTCAAGTACAACATAATCTCCTACAACTCCTATAACTCCATCAACTTTTTGTTTTTTAGGCTGTGCAAATACTGTTGTTGATGTTATTAAAAGTAATGCAAAAAGTAATTTTTTATTTATAAATTTCATATTTATTGTCTTTGATTGCGTCATTCGTAATCTCTTTTTCTAAGGTGTTAATTAATTCTAATTTTCTATTATTGATAATAATTTGTTTAATTGTTGGTTTTAAAAATTCTAATGGTGTAGCGCTATCTTTTGGCAAAACACTATTAACTTTTACTAGCCAAATAGTTGTTGAATCAGGATACTGAAAATTCATTCCGCCAGAAATATATTTCTGTTTATTTTCTATGTTGATGAACGGAATTTTTTCATAAATCTGATTAATATCAACCCAAATGGAATCGTTAAAAGCATAACTTTTAAACTGAACCGCCATTTGCTCTAACTCCTTTTTATCTTTTTTGGTAAAGGAACTAAACTTTGATTTAATTTTTGCAAATTTTGGATTTTCTTTAACTAAATTGATATATCGCAACTTAACCAATTCTGACGAATTCTTAAAGTATTGCTTGTTTTTACTATAATAATCAACTATTTGACCATCAGTAACAGAAGTATCTACTTGTCTAATTACTAAATTTTCTAAATAGGCTTTAGTATATAAATCAACTTTATATTGATCTATTAAAACATTAAATTCGTCTAGTTGTTCTTTTCCAATATTTTTCTCAGCAGCTTCAAAAAGTAATTTTTGAGTAGCCCATCTGTCTATAAATGACTTAACGATTGCTATACTATCTTTTTTTGAAGTTCCTTTTGGTACTAAATCTAAAATATCAGATTCATATAAATAACTTTTACCTACACGAGCGATTGCTTTTGGTTCTCTTGGCGCTTTAAAATAATCGCACGAAGAAACCAATAGTGTAAGTAAAATTATTTGAATCCAATACTTCATTAATTATTCAATTGATTTTTAACTTTAGCGAATACGTCTTGATTTACGTTGATACTAAACTCTTTTCTTAATTCGTCTACCCAATGATTTTCTAAATATTGCTGATAATCGCTAATAACTTTCCCTTTGCATTCGGTTAATTCTTTTGCACCAGCCGGTTTTTCATCGGTAATATTTACAACAAAATGGTATTTATCTTTAGAAACAATAGAAGATACTCCTTTAGACAAATTATTAAATTGTGGCAACACATCATAATCTTCCTCATACATTCCCGATTTTGACATGATGTTTATTTTACCATCTTTATTTAGTTGCTCTTTAATATAGTCTATTGATTTTCCTTTTTTCAAAAACTTTTGTGCTTTTTCAATTACTTTTAAATCTGTAGATGATAAAATATCGGCACTATATCTTTTTTTCCATTGGTAATTCTTGATGTTTTTTTGGAAATATTCATTTAATCCGATAGTATCATTTTTGGCTCTATTCCAAATTTCTTTTTCCATCAAATCAAAAAGCAATAAACCGTCTCTGTATTCGTCCATTACATTTTTGAATTCAGTAAACTCGCTCTCTAAATTATCATTGTAATAAGCTATCAATTGCTCATCAATAAATTTTTCAAACAATTCGTCTACTAATTTAGCAACAGGTTTTGTTTTAATATTTGATTTTTGCTTAGAAGCAATAAAATCTAAAAATACTTTAGAATTTACTTTCTTATCTTTATTTATAGTTAAAATAGTTCCTTCTAATTCTTTAGTTTTTTCTGGAACAACCCATGTTTGCGAATAAAATTCGTCGTTTATAACACCTTTTATTTTTGCAATTAATTTAGCGTCTTTTGTAAACAAATATTTCCCTCTAACCTTCTTAGCTAACGAATTTGTAATTAACAAAGAACGTTCGTCTTTTCTAATTTTGTCTTCTAATTCCATCTTCATATCATCAAAAGAACGCACTGGATGCTTTTCAATTAGTTTTACAATATGCCATCCAAATTGCGATTCAAATGGTGCCGAAATTTGATTTTTCTCTTTTAATTCAAAAGCTACATTTTCAAATTCTTCAGAACTCAATTGTCCTGAACCAAAACGTTGCAAAACACCACCTTTTGGTGCTGAAGATTTATCTTCCGAAAATTGCTGTGCTAAACTTTCAAAACTTTCACCTTGTTGAATTTTTTTATAAATATCATCAATAGTAGTTTTAGCTTTCTCTTGTTGAGTTGCATCGGTTTGTTTTAAAACCATAATATGCGCCACAGTAACTTCTCCACGATTTACTCTTTTATCAACCACTTTTATAATGTGATATCCAAAACGAGTGCGAAATGGTTTTGAAACCTGACCTACTTTAGTTTTATAAGCTGCATTTTCAAAAGGATACACCATTCTAAAAGCTGAAAAATAACCTAAATCGCCATTGTTTTCTTTTACTGATGGATCTTCAGAAAATTGCTGCGCTATTTTTACAAAGTCTTCACCAGCATCTAATCTTTTCTTAATATCTAGAACTTTATTATAGGCTTTTAAAGTATCTTGAGGAGATGCGCCTTCATCAACCAAAACTAAAATATGCGAAGCTCTTACTTCTTGTTGCATTCTATCGTAAGCTTCACGAACCAATTCG
This sequence comes from Flavobacterium sp., assembly GCF_023151265.1. GTDB lineage: Bacteria > Bacteroidota > Bacteroidia > Flavobacteriales > Flavobacteriaceae > Flavobacterium. The sequence goes on along the minus strand of NZ_JAKLJH010000029.1, from coordinate 1,491 downwards.
TTAGTTACTTTTGAATCATTCAAATAATTTTTAGATAATTGGTTGCGATATGACTTCAATTCGTTTTGATAGTTCGCACCATTTTGCAATCCTAGTTTATTTGCTTTCTCAACTTTTAATTTATATCCCAAAAACAAATCTAAATACTTATCTAAATCTTTTTGAGAATCATCTTTTACTAAATCTAAGTTTTTATTGTACACCCTAATAAATTCGTCAGTGTAATAAGGATGATTGTCTATGGAAAATAAAACTTCCTTTGTTTGAGCAAACAAAAAAGACTGAATAAATAAAAAACCAAAAATAAGTAGGCGATTAATTTTCATATTAATTTATACATTTTAAGTTGTAATCGACAAAAATAACAATTCGAGACTATTCCACAACATTTATAAGCGACTATTAACAGAAATTTCTACAAAAAAAAGTTACTTTTGCACAAAATTTTGAATAATGAGTTTTATAGAAGAAATAGCAAGAAGACGAACTTTTGGAATTATCTCGCATCCCGATGCCGGAAAAACGACTTTAACCGAGAAATTATTGTTGTTTGGAGGTGCTATTCAGGAGGCTGGAGCTGTAAAAAGTAATAAAATTAAAAAAGGAGCTACTTCCGATTTCATGGAAATTGAAAGACAAAGAGGAATTTCGGTAGCAACTTCTGTCTTAGCTTTTAATTATAAAGATAAAAAAATTAATATCTTAGATACGCCGGGTCACAAAGACTTTGCAGAAGATACTTTTAGAACACTAACTGCCGTAGATAGCGTAATTGTTGTAATTGACGTTGCAAAAGGGGTTGAGGAACAAACCGAAAAATTAGTAGAAGTTTGTAGAATGCGAAACATTCCAATGATTGTTTTCATTAACAAATTAGACCGTGAAGGAAAAGATGCCTTTGATTTGATGGATGAAGTAGAGAAAAAGTTAAAACTTCGTGTTACACCATTGAGTTTTCCTATTGGAATGGGATACGATTTTCAAGGAATTTACAACATTTGGGAAAAGAACATCAACCTTTTTGAAGGTGATAGTCGAAAAAACATTGAAGAAACGATTGCTTTTGACGACATTAATAGTCCAGAATTAGAAAAAATTATTGGTGAAAAACCTGCTAATCGATTAAGAGAAGAATTAGAATTAATTGATGAAGTTTATCCACCATTTAGCCGTGAAGAATATTTAGAAGGCGATTTACAACCTGTTTTCTTTGGTTCGGCTTTGAATAATTTTGGAGTTCGCGAATTGTTAGACTGTTTCGTAGAAATTGCTCCAACACCAAGAGCAAAAGAATCAGACACCAGATTAGTAAAACCTGAAGAAGAAAAATTAAGCGGATTTGTATTTAAAATACATGCCAACATGGATCCAAAACACAGAGACCGTTTGGCGTTTATCAAAATTGTATCAGGAACGTTTGAAAAAAACAAACCGTATTTGCATGTTCGTTTAGGAAAGAATTTAAAATTCTCGAGTCCAAATGCGTTTTTT
>NZ_JAKLJH010000227.1 GCF_023151265.1 Flavobacterium sp. | reverse complement strand
AACTATTCCTGAAGTATTGGAAGAAGTTCAATCCTTTATTACGAAAAACAATTATTCTAAAGAAAAACTAAGTTTTCAATCTATTTCAGATAAGACTTTTGGTAATAATACCCGAAATTATAGTCTATCATTAAACAATATTGAAAAAGGAATTGAGTTAATCAATAACCTAAAAGTAAACGGAGTTACGGCTGTACAAATTAATTATGTGTTTGATAAATCAGAGGTATTAGCTCAAGAAATGTCATCAAAAGCGCTAGAAAATGCTAAGGCAAAAGCTGAATTTTTAGCATCAAAATCCAATAAAAAAATTGGAAAGCTTTTAGTTATTGATGATAATACGCCGAATTCGAGTGTAACAGGCGGAACTTCCAACTATTTATCAAACAACAACAAACAACCTGAACAAACTATTACATATACTCTTTATGTAACGTATGAATTGCTAGATAAATAATAGATGTTGGATAAAAAATCTTTAAGGCAAAAAGCAAAAGCTGAAAGGCAAAAGTTAACTCAAGAAGAAATCGAAGACAAAAGTTTGGCGATTGCGAACCAATTGTTGCGTATGGACATTTGGAACAAATTATATTACCATTTGTTTTTAACGATTGAAGAGCAAAAAGAAATCAATACCGAATATATTCTTCAAATTTTAGCGGGAAAAGATAAAGAAATCGTCATTTCAAAGTGCGAATTTGCCACTTTAGGAATGACGCATTTTTTATTAACGGATAATACCAAAATTAAAAAGAACAGTTACAACGTTCCAGAACCCGTTGATGGTTTAGAAGTGCCTGATGCGAAAATTGATGTTGTTTTTGTACCACTTTTAGCCTACGACAAACAAGGAAACCGCGTGGGTTACGGAAAAGGCTTCTACGATAACTTTTTAAGCAAATGCAAGCCCGAAACGATTAAAATTGGGTTATCGTTCTTTCCTCCAGAAGAAAAAATTGAGGATGTTTCAGCAAATGATGTGAAATTGGATTTTTGTGTGACGCCTGAGGAGGTTTTTAAATTTTAATTTTCCTCAACTGTCACTTCCTCTTTATCCGCATGAGCAAATGCTCTTTTATTAAACACAATCAAAATCCCAACACCAGTTGAAATTGCTACATCGGCTACGTTAAAAATGGCGTTAAAGAAAGTGAAATGTTTGCCACCCCAAATTGGCAACCAAGAAGGCAAATTACCTTCCCACATTGGAAAATAGAACATATCTACTACTTCTCCGTGGAACCAAGTACCATAAGGTTGGTCGGAAAAAGCTGTTGCTACTTGATGGTAACTATCGTTAAAAATGACACCGTAAAAAACAGAATCAATAATATTTCCTAAAGCGCCGGTGAAAATCAAAGCAATAGCTACGATTAAATAATTAGAAGCTTTCTTTTTTACCGAATCCCACAACCACCAAGCGATTCCGCCTACGGCTACGATTCTGAATAAGGTTAAGATTAATTTTCCATGTTCGCCCGGAATTTCAGCGCCCCAAGCCATACCTTCATTCTCTATAAAATGAATTTGAAACCATTCTAAACCCATTACTTTTATGGATTCTCCAATAAAAAAATGCGTTTTGATATAGATTTTCGAAATCTGATCAATTAATAAAATAGCAATGATTAATAAATAGGCTTTCTTTAACGACATGTTCAATTTTTTTGCAAAAATAGTGGAATTTATCAAATAAAAAACGCCCCAAACGGAGCGTTAGTATAATTTTGTAAAAAGATTAACGTTGCAAGTTTTTTGCTTCGATACTCATAGTTGCATGAGGAACGATTTTTAATCTTTCTTTACTTATCAATTTGCCTGTAACTTTACAAATACCATAGGTTTTGTTCTCGATACGAATCAAGGCATTTTTTAAATCTCTAATGAATTTTTCTT
>NZ_JAKLJH010000028.1 GCF_023151265.1 Flavobacterium sp. | reverse complement strand
GCTCGCGAAGTAGTTACATAGTCCAACCATTGCGAAGTTGGTTTTTGATTTGCCGATGTAATAATTTCTACTTGATCACCACTATTTAAAACATGATTCAGTGGAACTAATTTTCCGTTAACTCGTGTTCCTCGAGTTTTTACACCAATTTCTGAGTGAATACTGAAAGCAAAATCTAACGAAGTAGCTCCTTTTGGTAACGATTTGATTTCGCCTTTTGGAGTAAATACATAGATTTCTTTAGCATATAAATTCAGTTTAAAATCTTCTACAAAGTCAACGGCATTAGCTGAAGAATTTTCTAAAGCTTCTTTTAATTGGTTCAGCCAAATTTCCAAACCGTGTTCTTCGGTAGCTCCGTTTTTGTATTTGTAGTGCGCTGCGTAGCCTTTTTCTGCAATTTCGTCCATGCGTTCACTTCGCACTTGGATTTCTACCCAACGACCTTTTGGACCCATTACAGTAATGTGTAAAGCTTCGTAACCTGTTGATTTTGGAGATGAAATCCAATCACGTAATCTACTTGGCGAAGGTCTATAATGATCGGTAACTACTGAATATATTTTCCATGCAATAAACTTTTCGTCGTGCTGGTTGGCTTTGTAAATAATTCGTAAAGCAAATTTGTCGTAAACTTCATCAAAAGTAACGCCTTGCGCTTTCATTTTTCTACGAATAGAATAAATTGATTTTGGGCGACCTTTGATTGTAAATTCAATACCTTCATCCACCATCGATTTACTCAAAACATCTGAAATAGTTTTAATGTACTCGTCTTGTTCTTCCTTGGTTTCCTTAATTTTACTGACAATATCATTGTAAACTTCGGGTTCGGTATATTTTAAACCTAAATCTTCTAACTTGGTTTTGATGTTGTATAATCCCAAACGATGAGCTAGAGGCGCATAAATGTACAATGTTTCAGAAGCAATTTTGGCTTGTTTATAATCCACCATACTTTCCATAGTTTGCATGTTGTGCAAACGATCAGCAATTTTGATAAGAATTACCCTAACATCATCATTCAGTGTTAATAACATTTTACGAAAATTTTCTGCTTGAACAGAAATTTCTTGGTCGGTTTTAACTTTGGCAATTTTGGTTAAGCCTTCAACCAATTGTGCAATTTTTGGGTTGAACATTTTTTCAATGTCCTCAACTGTAATATCAGTATCTTCTACCACATCGTGCATTAAAGCTGCGGCAATAGAAGTGGCTCCCAAACCAATATCTCTAGCTACAATTTTAGCTACAGCAATAGGATGGAAAATATAAGCTTCACCTGATTTTCTGCGTTGGTCTTTATGAGCATCAACAGCTACATCAAATGCTTTACGGATGATTTTTTTGTCTTCATCAGTAAGAGTTTGATAACTGATGCGAAGTAATTCTTTATATTCTTGCGCAATGGCTTTGTTTTCGGCTTCTAATTCTAACTCTGTCATACATTTTCTTTAACCAACTAAAAGTAAGCTAATTTTTCTAATTGTGCAAGTTTAGAAAATAGAAAAAAGAGAAAAGAAGAAAGACTAAAATCCGCGTTGTCTTTTGGCTTCAAATAACAAAATGGCTGCTGCGACTGAAACATTCATTGAATCGATTTCGCCTTGCATGGGAATGATAATATTTTTTGTGCCTTCGGTTCGCCATTTTTCTGACAAACCAGTAGCTTCTGTTCCCACAACTAAAGCGGTAGGAGTAGTGTAGTTTTGGGTATGATATTCCGTTGAATCTTGTAAAGTAGCAGAATAAATATCGATGTTATTTGCTTTTAAATAAGTAATAACTTCTTCAGTAGTTCCAACAGCAATTTGTCGGGTAAACAAACAACCAACACTAGAACGAACGATATTTGGATTGTATAAATCACTTTTTGGATTGGCAATAATGACAGCATCAATATTGGCTGCGTCTGCAGTTCTAAGAATAGCACCTACGTTCCCAGGTTTTTCTAAAGATTCTCCAACTAAGATTAATGGATTTTTAGAAAGTTTTAAATCGGATAAAGCTAAAGATTTTGTTTTAGCGATTGCTAAAATGCCTTCGGTAGTATCGCGATACGCTAATTTTTGATAGACTTCTTTAGAAATTTCAATTATGTTTAACGGTTTAGTTGTTAAATCGTTTAATTGTTTTTCGGAAATGATTTCAGGTAAAAACAGAATGGTTTCTAATTCATAACCACCTTTTAGAGCCAATTCAATTTCGCGTTTTCCTTCAATTAAAAAAGTGCCCGTTTGCTTACGAACTTTTGCCTTCTCTTGTAATTGAACTAACGATTTAATAAACGGATTTTGAACCGAGGTGATTTGTTTCATGAATCAAAAATTATAGGGCAAAAGTACAAAAAAAAGCCTCTCATTTACTGAAAGGCTTTTGGTCTTATTTTTTTTGTTGTTCGAATTTTCCTTTATAACGTTGGTACAATTCGGTGTGGTGACTTTCTAAACTGATTTGTCGTCCATCGATAAAAGCAAATGAAATTACATTGGTTTTCATATCTAAAGCGTCGCCTTCAGAAATAAATAAAGTAGCACTCTTGCCAGATTCTAACGTTCCATATTGGTTGTCAATTCCTAAAATCTTAGCGGAATTTCCAGTGATTAATTGTAACGCTTGTTCTTTTGTTAATCCCCAAGCGGCACAAGTTCCGGCATAAAATGGTAAGTTTCTTGTTTGCATACGCTCCATATCACCTGCATTTTGTAATGCAACTAAAACGCCTGCATCGACTAATAATTTAGCATTTTTGTATGGTAAATTTACATCTTCATCTTCTAATAAAGGTAAATCGTGAACGCGTTTTAATAAAACCGAGACGTTATTTTCTTTTAATAAATTCGCAACTTTGAAAGCGTAATATCCACCAACAATTACCATGTTTTTGATGTTGTTTTTCTTTTTAAATAAAACCGCATCAATGATTTCTTTTTCACCATTTGCGTTTACATACAAGGTTTTCTCACCCGATTGTAAACCTTTCATAGCTTCGTAAGGAATATCCTTTTTCGCATTTTTACTTCCCAAATAAGCAAAAGCATTGTCAAAATATTCTTGAATTGCCTTTACTTGTGGATCGTAATTTTTGTTCATTTCAATTCCTCCTGGTTCAGCCCACCAACCCGCTCTTGAGTAGCTTCTTGGCCAGTTTAAATGAATTCCGTCATCTGTTTTAATTGAAGCGTCTTCCCAATTCCAAGCATCTAATTGAACAATTGATGAAGTTCCTGCAATTCTTCCTCCTCTTGGAGTAATTTGGGCTAATAAAACGCCATTTGGACGCGTAGTTTCTACTAATTTTGATTCTGCATTATAAGCGATGATGCTTCTCACGTGTGGATTGAATTCTCCAATTTCACTTTCGTCATCTGAAGCTCTTACCGCATCAATTTCAACTAAACCTAATGTTGAATTTGGTGCAATGAATCCTGGATAAACATGTTTTCCAGAAGCGTCAATCACAATATCGTGTTTGGCTGGTTTCATTACTGTTGCATCGCCAATATTGGCAATTTTTCCATCAATAATTGAAATTAAACTGTTTTCAATTACTTGTCCGTTTCCTAAATGCGCTTTGGCACCTAAGATTAAAATCGATTTACTTTGTTTTGGTGCCGGTGTTTGTTGGGCAAATCCAAACAAAGAAATAAATAAAAGAACTATATATTTTTTCATGATTAGTTGTATTTGTAGTGAGACTCTTTGCAATATTCTCCTAAAGTATCACAGTGGTAGTGACCGTTTTCTTTTTTCTTAGGCAATTGCGTTTTCATTCCTTTGTTTTTAGCGTCTAACATGAAATTAATTAACTCAGCACGTTCTTTTTGAATTAATGCTAAAGTCTCTTTTTCTTTTTCTAAATCGTAGAAAATAATTCCATCTACTAATGTTTTTTCTGCTCTTGTGTAGATTGATAATGGACTATCTGACCAAAGTACCACATCGGCATCTTTACCCACTTTGATACTTCCTACTTTATTATCTACTTGAAGAATTTTTGCTGGATTTAAGGTTACGAAATTCCAAGCTTCTTCTTCCGTTACGTTTCCGTATTTAACTGTTTTAGCTGCTTCTTGATTCAAACGTCTTGACATTTCAGCATCATCAGAATTGATAGAAACTTTTACACCTTCGTTCATCATTATTGAAGCGTTGTATGGAATCGCATCGTTAACTTCATATTTATAAGCCCACCAATCTGCAAATGTTGAACCAGCAACGCCGTGAGCTGACATCTTATCAGCTAATTTATATCCCTCTAAAATATGCGTAAATGTTTGAATTTTGAATCCATAACGCTCTGCTAATTTCATCAACATATTGATTTCCGATTGGACATAAGAGTGACAAGTAATGAATCGTTTTTTAGCTAAAATTTCACCTAAAACTTCCATTTCTACATCAAATCTTGGCATTTTTTTATTCTTACCTGATTTGTAAGTATTCCATTCGTTTTTGTATTCGATTGCTCTTGTGAAATAATCTTCATAAACTTGTTCCACACCCATACGCGATTGCGGGAAACGGTTTCTTGAAAAATCTCCCCAATTCGATTGTTTTACATTTTCACCTAAAGCAAATTTGATATATTTTGGAGCATCTTTTACTAACATTTCATCAGGAGAATAACCCCATTTTAATTTAATGAAAGCTGCGCGACCACCAATTGGATTTGCCGAACCATGTAATAAGTTAGCCGAAGTAACGCCACCAGCTAAATTTCTGTAAATATTAATATCATCTGAATTTACAACATCTTCAATCGTAACTTCAGCAGATGAATTTTGTCCGCCTTCGTTAACTCCGTTTGAAATGGCAATGTGCGAATGTTCGTCAATGATTCCAGCGGTTAAATGTTTTCCAGTTCCGTCAACTACTTTTGCTCCAGTTGATGGTAAGTTTTTACCAATTTTTACAATTTTTCCGTTTTGGATTAAAACATCGGTTTCTTTTAGAATTCCGTCTTTTTCACCTGTCCAAACGGTTGTGTTTTTAAACAGAATAGTTTCTTGTTTTGGTTTTTCAGCTGTTCCAAACGAAATATTTGGATACGTTACTGAATACATTGAAGGAACTTTTGGTTCGTCTTTCTTGTCGTCTTTCTTTTTATCCTCTTTAACTTCAGTTGCTTTTTTTGTTGCTATCCAAGAAGTTTCGTTTCCATTTTCTAAAACGGCTTTTCCTTGCATCATGTCTTTAACGAAAGTTCCAGAAAGTCTAACGAAATTCGCTTTTGTAGTATCTTGGTTTTTGATTACTAAATTCACCCAAGGATCATTAAATTGAATTTTTGTTCCAAAGTTGATGCTATCTTTAACTGCTTTAGCTTCAAATTTTGACGTTTCGCCTTCGATTTTTAGTTCAAATTTATGGTTATCGAAAACTAAATCATAAGTTCCTCTAATATCAGTAGGATTGATTTTGTCGATGATATTACGATTTCCTTGCACCCAGTTTTCTAAGATGTTGCTTTTGTCTTCAAAAATATCACCTGAAACGATTATGAAGTTCGCTAATTTTCCTTTTGAAATAGAACCTACTTTGTCAAATTGATTTACCAATTTTGCTGGAGTTTCTGTTAAAGCTAATAGCGCTTTGTCTTTTGGTAAACCATAAGTTACCGCTTTTCTTAAGTTTGATAAGAATGATTTTGTTTCTTTTAAATCCGCTGTTGAAAGTACAAAAGGTACATTATTCTCTGCTAAAATTTTCAAATTGAACGGAGCTTGATTCCAAAATTTCATATCGCTCAAACTTACTTGTTGCGCTAAATAGGGGTCAGAAACATCATAAGCATCAGGGAAATTCAATGGGATAATAAAAGTTGCTCCTGATTTTTTAATTTCATCGATGCGTTCAAATTCGTTTCCGCCTCCTTTGATTAAGTATTTTACACCGAATTCATCTCCTAATTTGTCTGCTCTTAATGCATTTAATTTATCTCCTGCGTTGAAGATTTGCAATAAAGATTTGTTAGCATTGAAAGCTTCTAAAGATAAGTCTTTGTTAGTTGCATTTCCTTGCGCATACCATTTCGCATCATGAAATACTTGGCGAATTAAAGCCATACTTCCCATCATAGAAGAAGGGTAACTTTGCTTTGTAAATTTACTTCTGCTAAATGTAAAATGTTGCGATACTTTATCTTTAATCATTCTATCAGCGTTTGTGCCGAAGTCGTTTAATGTCCAAAGTAAACCTGTTCCAGCAATAACACCATCATTATGATGACTTAAAACCGTTCCAAAGCCAGCTTCTCTTAGACTTCCTGCTGCTTTTGAATCGTAGCTTAGGTTTTCATACGCATTGTATTCTGGTTTGATGTGATCGTTCCAATAATAACCTTCACGATTGGTATCGTATTGTGGTGTGAAGTTACCACTTGGTCTTGGGGTAGGTTTATTGATTCCGAATTCACTGTACAATTCGATGAATGAAGGATAAATTGTTTTTCCTGTTGCATCTACAAGTGTAGCTCCTTTTGGAATAGAAACATTAGTTCCAACTTCTACAATTTTGTTTTCTTTGATTAACAGCGTTGCTTTTTCAATTTTTTGCGTTGCTGATACATAAATAGTGGCGTTTGTAATAGCAACATAGTTTTTGAAGCTCTGTTTTACGCCATCATTTTTTGGAAAGTATTCTTGCGCCTGACTAGTAAATGCAAGCAAGAATATTAACAATAACGATAAGTATCTCATGTTTTTTTGGTTTAGTAATGGCTAAAGATAAAAATTATCTTCGATTTTAATATTGTAGGAAATCGATTTAAGAAAATTTAACTTTTGTTGACTTAAAAATTATCGGTTTATGTAAAGGTAACCTGTTAGTGGTTCTGAATAATTTGGATCATTTAAATAAAGAATGTAATAGTAAGTACCAGCAGGAGCAAGAGTACTTCCAACGCCATCTTCAATATAACCATCCCAATCGGGTTTGTTGTTGTTTCCGGTCCATAAATGTTTGCCCCAACGGTTGTAAATTAACAATTCAAAATTCACGAAAATATCTCGAAGTCCATCAATGAAGAAAGTGTCGTTTGAGTAATCATTATTTGGAGAAACGGCATTATAAACCGTTGGAGGACAATTTTCGGTTAATAATAAAAACGAAGTCACAGCAAAACATCCGTTATCAATACGTACGAAAATTTCTTTTGGAGTTGTAATTGCCTCGTAGTTTGAAGTGTTTGTAATAGCATTTATGTTTTGAACAGCATCATTATAACTTTCATGAAAAGAAACTATATGACTTGAATTTGTTTTTACTAATTCTGAGTAACTTGAGAAATCAAAAACACCCCGAGTTAATCCTAGATTACAAGAAATTAATGAATTTAAGTTGTTGAAAGTTGGAGAAACTATCAATTCAATTTCAATTTGGAACGAATTATTGGTTTCAATTAATTCGGGTCTAATTCCTGTGCCATTTCCAGTATCATCAACATTTGCAATTAGAGTGAAAGTTAAAGGTATTGTTGATGGAATAGTTAGAGTGATAGTTCCATTTTCACTTCCGCCAATTGGAATTATATTTTGAGTGTAAGTTGTAGCAATGGCTTGGGTTCCTGCATAAAAAGTAATGGGAGTATTGGCTTGTAAAACTTCTGTGCTATTTAAATTTGAAACGGTGAAATCTATAGTAACTTCTCTAGAATTACATGTAGAACTTGGGTTTTCTAATACAATTGTAGCATCTGGTAATTGACTGTTTAGTTTCGTAACAACAGTATTTAGCATTACATAATCTTGGGCTGATTGTAGTGAGACCGTTGCAGATGTTGTACCAGGAACAATATAATTTTCAATAGAATAAACATCTAAATCCATGTTGTATAGATTTGTAGCGTTTGTTTCGGTATTAGTTCCGTTGAAAGCGTTATTACTTGGATTTAATGGATTACTAAGTACGTTAGTTACACTATTTGCAGTAAAACTCAAGCGTTCACTTTCTTGTATAAATCTATCTCCTTCCCAAGCAATAAATCCAATTTTTGCTCCTGTATTACTAATTAAGTATAAATTATTAAGTTGTATAGTCATGTAGTCAATTATACCAAGAGCTGGGTTTGGAGATAAGGCTTCTAATCCTTGATAGATATTAATTTGATTTAAAGTTAACGCTGGATTTTCATATACGACTAAAATTGCCCAGCCAGCAAATTGTGTGGCATTGTTGTAATAAGAAGTAACCAAACTATTTAAGTCAAATTCAGAAAGCGTATAAATACCATTGCCAGTTGTTTGAACAAAACTAGTTATATCCTTAAATGCACTAAAGTAAGTAAGATTACTAGATGTTCCTACTACAGTGCTTAATATGTCGGGTGTCATATCAATACCGTTTAATTTTACATCTGTATCACCTGCGCCACTTCCTGCCCAATACAAATACGCTCTTTCAATTCGGTCGTTTGGTCCAAGATTTAATGTTGCTGAAGATTGGGTGTATAAAAAAGTAGGATATTGAAAACTATTTTCATCAGGCCCCATTGTGTTTCCAATGAAAGTAAAATCATATCTACCATTAATTTGTGTAAACAATGAAATATCCTGAGCTTTAGTTAAAGTTGGGATTAAAATTTCTAGAAAAAAAATGAGGCAAAGTAATTTTTTCAACATGTTGATTTTGTGAAAATTTGGTTCCAATTTACTATATTTTTTTTAAAAAACAGAATAAAGAAATCAGATGCCGTAAAAATTTAGTAATTTTCCGCTTTAAAAGTCAATTTTTGAAAAAGTATCTCGTACAAAAATATACAACTGAAAATTATGATGAGTGGAATGAATTTGTAGCCAAAGCCAAAAACGCTACTTTTTTGTTTCATCGTGATTTTATGGAATATCATCAAGATCGATTTGAAGATTATTCTTTGTTGCTATTTGATGAAACCCAAAAATTACGAGCTATTTTCCCCGCCAATAGAGTAGGAACAGTTTTACATTCGCATCAAGGATTGACTTATGGAGGACTTGTTTTTGAAACAAATCACAATCCTATTTTTACGCAAAAAATGGTAGATAGTCTGCTTTTGTTTTTAAAAAAAGAATCATTTACAGAAGTAAAAATTAAAATTATTCCAACAATTTATAACAAATCGAATACGCAAGAATTTGATTGTTACTTACATGAAATTGGAGCAGAGCTTTTAAATCGTGAAATGAATTTGATAATTGATTTAAGAAATGAGTGGAAACTTTCAAAAAGTAAGTTCAAGCATTTTAAAAAAGCGGTAGCAAAACTAGAAATGATAGCGGAAGACGATTTTTCATTGTTTTGGAATGATGTTTTAATTCCAAGATTATCTGAAAAGTACGATGCAAATCCGGTTCATGGTTTGAATGAAATCCAACAATTGAAAGAAAAATTCAATTCTAATATTATTCAATACTCAGCCTATTACGAAGATGAAATTGTTGCAGGAATTACTATTTTTAAATTCGATAATGTTATAAAATCTCAATACGGCGCAACAACAAAAGCCGGAGAAAAATTAAGAGCATTAGATTTTTTATTTATTAGTCTTATTCAAAAGTTCAAAAATGATGGGTGTTTCTATTTTGATATGGGAACAGTTAGCAATAATGAAGGGCTTTTAAATCAAAAAATCGAGTTAGGATGTGATGTGTTTACTAATGATTTTTATTGTATAAAGTTATGATCCATTTCCTAAATTTAAGAAAACTAAATCAACCTTTTGAAGTTGCTTTTCAGAAAAAAATGAAGCAATTCCTAGAAGGTGGTTGGTATATTTTAGGTAACGAAGTCAAGCAATTTGAAACTGATTTTGCTACTTATTGCGGCACAAAGCATTGTATTGGAGTTGGTAATGGATTAGATGCTTTAGTGTTGATTTTTAAGGCTTACATTCATTTAGGGAAACTACAAAAAGGAGATGAAGTAATCGTTCCAGCAAATACCTATATTGCTAGTATTTTAGCAGTTTTACAAGCCGATTTAGTTCCGGTTTTAGTAGAGCCAAGGTTAGAAACATACAATATCAATCCAGAAGAAATTGAAGCTAAAATAACGTCCAAAACAAAAGCCATTTTACCTGTTCATTTATACGGGCAATTGTGCGAAATGAAAGCTATTAATAAAATTGCTCAAAAGCATAATTTATTAGTTATTGAAGATGCCGCGCAAGCACATGGTGGTAAGTTGGAAGCAGGAAGCAGGAAGTTGGAAGAAGCAAGAGCAGGAAATTTAAGTCACGCTGCAGCGTTTAGTTTTTATCCAGGAAAAAATCTTGGAGCTTTAGGCGATGCAGGTGCTATTACAACGAATGATGATGAGTTAGCAAGTGTTTTGTTTTCGATGCGAAATTATGGTTCGAAAGTAAAATATGAAAATGAAATTATAGGAGTAAATTCGAGATTAGATGAATTACAAGCGACTTTTTTAAGTATTAAATTAAAACAATTAGATTCGGAAAACGAGTTCAGAAGAAGCATGGCAAAACGCTATCTTTCGGAAATCAATAATGATAAAATCATCATGCCAACATGGGATTTGTCTCAAAACCACGTGTTTCATTTATTTGTCATTAGAACTTCCAACCGATTAGCATTACAAAATTATTTGAAAGAAAACGGAATTGATACCATGATTCATTATCCAATTCCACCTCACAAACAAAAAGCCTTAACGAATTGGAATCAATTGTCGTTTCCAATTACTGAGAAAATTCATGATGAGGTTTTGAGTATTCCGTTGAATTCGGGTTTAAAAGCTTCCGAAATCCAGCATATTATAACCATTTTAAATAAGTTTTAAATGAGTTTAAAAAGTAGCATAAAAAATATTCTTTTTGTTAAATTAAGGGTTTTGAAATATAGCTTTTTGTCAGAATGTCAAAATGTTACAGGAAAGCCAATAGCAAATCAACCGTTACTTTTAAATGGTAAAGGAAAATTGTTTTTTGATTCAAACTGTAAATTTGGATATAAAGAATCGCCAATGTTTTATTCTTCCTATTGTTACATTGAAGCAAGGAATACAGATTCAGAAATTATCTTTGGGAAGAATAACCATTTTAATAATAATTGTAGAATTGAAGCAAATGTTAAAATTGAATTTGGAAATGATGTTTTAGTTGGTGTTAATTGTTCTTTTTTAGATAATGACGGACATAATTTAGCCATTGATAAACGTAAATCTGGAATTCCAAATGCGGCACCCATTCGAATAGGAAATAATGTTTTTATTGGCGATAATGTAACGATTTTAAAAGGCGTTTCAATTGGCGATAATGCTGTTGTAGGAAATGGTAGTGTGGTAACAAAATCAATTACTTCAAATTCTGTAGCAGTTGGTAATCCAGCAAAAGTAATTCGAGAATTGAATTAAGTAACTTACCAAGTTATTCGTATGCAAGATAAAAATTTTCACTTTTCCATTTTAAAGAGCACCGGAATTTTTGGTGTTTCTCATCTTGTAAAAATTATTGCAAAAGTTATTGTTAATAAAGTAGCAGCATTGTATTTAGGAACCATTGGTATTGGAATTATTGGTTTGGTTGAAAATTTATTAAGTGTTTTATACGGTTTTGTCAATTTTGGAATTCCAGCAAGTAGTGTGCGTGAAATTGCATTAGCAACAAATGAATCGGATACGGATTTAAGTGATGAAAATCGAAAAATTAAGATTATTCTTTATTGGTCAATATTTTCAGGAATTTTAGGAGGAATAGTATTTGCAATCACTTCATATTTTTTCTTTACAAATTTTTATCCCGAAGGAGCTTCCTTTATTTGGTTTTTCTTATTGTTTATTTATTTTTTGTTTTTCTCTTTGTTTTCGGCTAAAATTGCTATCCTACAAGGTAAAAGACAATTAAAAAAAATGGTAGTAATTCAAGTTTGGAGTGCTATTATTCAGATGATTTCAGCGCTATTTTGCTATTCTTTTTTTGGAATTGATGGAATTGCAATATCGATCTTGTTTTCAACAGTTTTTTCTTATGTAATAATTTATTTTTATACGATTAATATCGACGTAAGTTCAATATCAATTTCATTAAGACAAGTTTTTTTTGAAGGATTACCAATGGTAAAATTGGGTTTAATTTTATCAATGGGCGCTTTAATAAATCAAATTGCCTATTATGTAATTCGTCTTTTCTTGATGGATTTTTTATCTCTAGAAGCTTTAGGAATTTTTCAGGTTAGTCAAACTATTTTAATTGGTTATTTGAGTTTAATTTTTGTTGTAATGTCTAATGATTTTTACCCGCAATTATGTAATCTCGAAAATGATAAATCTACTTTTGAAAAATACATCAATCAACAAACACAATTTGCTCTTTTTCTTGTTGTTCCTTTAGTTTTAGGAATGTATTTGTTTGCGCCACAAATAATTACTCTTTTATATTCGACCGAATTTCTAGATGTTTTATTGGTCTTAAAAATAGCTTTGTTTGGGTTGATTTTAAAAACTATTGCTTGGCCAATAGGATTTATTTCACTAGTTAAAGGTAACCGAAAGTTGTTTTTTAAACAAAATCTTGTAAGCGATTTGATAAATGTATTAACTTCGGTTATATTAACGTATTATTTTGGATTAATTGGATTAGGAATTGCTTTTAGCGCGATGTTTTTAGTTTCTCTCGGATATAATTTTTTCACAGTCTACAAAAACTATCAATTTCAATTTTCAAACGAAACGATACAAGTAATTATATTTTCAATTTTCTTAGGATTGACAGCTTTAATTTCATTAATTTGGTTTGAAATGTCTTATGAAAACCCAATAGTTTTAGGTGCGTTTTTTATCTCAATATTATTTTCGATTTTTAAATTTAAAAATAATCTTAAAAAGACAGATTAAACAGATTTATATTTCGTTTTTAAACCTAAAAAAAGTAATTGAAATAGTAATAAATAGTTTCTCGATTTTAGAAATTTATAAAACTCAAACTGAATTCTTCCTAACAAAGCTTTATACTCGTCTTTGGTTTGGTTTAAACAATAGGCTTTTTTTAAAATAGTAAGTGAAGATTCATGTAAACGCTTTGTTTTTTTATTGTTTCGTTGTGTAAAAAAAGCACTTAATGAAGTAGAAAGTTCTCTTTTTTTAACTAAAAAAGAGTCAATATATTCAAATTCATAAACTCTAGAAGCTCTAACCCACAAATCTAAATCTTCGTAAGCCAAATTTTCATCGTAATATCCTAATTTTTCAAAAATCGATTTTTTAACCATAGAAGAAACAGAACAAATTTTAGTAGTTCTACCAATCACCATTTTGTAAATATTTCCACTTTCTGGATGGTCTTCTTCGGTATAATAATTTCGTATGAAATTACCGTTTTCATCAATTTCTATTAAGTTTCCGTAAACAATTCCTAAGTTTTCATACTTTGAATTTTGGAAAGTTGTTACTTGTTTTTCAATGCAATTGGGTAATAAAACATCATCAGCTGCTAAATCGATAATGAATTCGCCTTTTGCTTTTTTTGCTAATTGATTGAAGGTTTTTGTGTTGCCTAAATTCTTTTCGTTAGCCGAAAAATAGACATTTGGATGATGTTGCAACCAATCTTGAATTACTCCAACCGAATGATCTGAACTACAATCATCAGCAATTAATAATTCAATATTTGAATAGGTTTGATTAATTACAGAATTTAAGGCATCCACTACGTAAGCTTCGTGATTATACGATAAACAAATAACACTAACTAGCGGAAAATTTTGCATATTGGGTTTTTAAATCTATTTTTATGCTAAATTAAGAAACTAATCGAATCGAAATGATAAACCACTCAAAAAAACAACTAAAAGTAGCCGTAATTGGTTATAAATTGGCTGAAGGTGGTTTGGAACGCGTTTTTGGAACAACAACAAAAATGCTTCACGATGAAGGAATTGAAGTTCATACAATAGTTTTAGAAGACAAAATTGAATTCGAATTTGCAGGACAATTAGTTTCGTTTGGAAAGTATTCGAAATTTATTAAATACTTTAAACTCCGAAAGTATCTTAAAAAAGAACAATTTGATTATGTAATCGATTTTCGTCATCGCATTAATCCAAAAATGGAATGGGTATTTCTGCATTTTATTTATCAAAATATCAAAACGATTTACACCATTCATAGTAGTAAATTGGAGAATTATTTAACTGAAAATAAATGGATTGCGAAACTAATACTTCAAAAAGTGTATAAAGTTGTTGCCGTTTCAAACGGTGTTAAACAAAAGATAGAAATTGAGTTTAAAAACAGCGCAATTGAAGTAATTCCGAATTCATTTGATTTTAAAACACCTTCTAATTCTGAAATTTTGCCTTTCAAATATGTAATTGCCGTTGGGAGATTAGTTAAACTGAAACAATTTGATAAATTAATTGAGAGTTATTCCAAGTCTCATTTACCTGAAAAAAATATCCATTTGGTAATTTTAGGAACAGGAGAAGAACAAGTCAATTTAGAAAAAAAGATTTGCGATTTCAATTTACAAGCTGTTGTTCATCTTTTAGGTTTCAAAGAAAATGTTTATGATTATATTTCAAAAGCAAAGTTTTTGGTTTTATCAAGTCAGTATGAAGGGTTTTCAATGGTTATTTTAGAGGCTTTAAGTTTAGGAGTTCCAGTAGTTTCATTTGATTGCGAATATGGTCCAAGAGAATTAATCCATAATAATAGCAATGGAATCTTAGTAGAAAACCAAAATTTTGATGAATTAACTCGCAAATTAGATATATTTGTAGAAGACGAAATTTTCTATCAAAATTGTAAGAACAATGCGATTTCAAGTGTAGCAAAATTTCAGTCAAGTGTAATTGTTAATCAGTGGTTACAAATTTTAAAAAATGGAAATTAACATCATAAATATCCCAAAAATAGAAGATCCAAGAGGTAATTTATCCGTTATCGAAAAGGAAGTTGTGCCGTTTGAAATTAAGCGTGTTTATTATTTGTACGATGTTCCGGCAGGAGCAGAGCGCGGTGGTCATTCGCACAAAGAACAACAAGAGTTTTTGATTGCATTATCAGGTAGTTTTGATGTAATTCTAAATGATGGAAAAGTTGAAAAATCAGTTACTTTGAATAAACCTTTTGAAGGCTTGTTAATTACCAATGGAATTTGGCGCGAACTGAAAAACTTTTCATCAGGAGCAGTTTGTTTGGTAGTAGCTTCTGATGTGTTTTCAGAGGCAGATTATATTAGAGATTTTAATGAATTTTTAGCGATTTCGAGTAAGTAAATTTTCATAAATTGTTACCAAATCTTCAAAATGTTTTGAAAACGTTTTGGTGGCTAAATACTTCAAAATGTTGTTTTCTAATTCGCTTTTTAAACCTGAATTTGAAAGAAGTTCCATCATTTTTTCTTCCAATGCTTTTTGATTTTTGAAGGAATAAGTTAGTCCAACATGATTTTGCTCAATTTCATTTTTAATCCCAACTAAATCACTAGTAATTACCGTTTTTCCAAAAGCAAAACTTTCTAAAATTACATTGCCATACGCTTCTAAATATTCACTCGGAACTACTGAAAATTTCGAATTATTATATATTTCTTGTAATTCTTCACGTGATTTATTTCCTAAAAAGGAAACGTTTTGCAGTTTGTTATTCTCTGTAAAATTCTGAAGTTCTTCTAATTGATTTCCTTTACCAACAATCCATAATTGTTCTTCTGGAAATTGTTTTGTAATATTTTGAAATGCTTTTATTAAAGTCAAAACTCCTTTTTCTGGAACCAATCGTCCTACAAACAAAATATAATTTCCTTCTGTTTTTGAATTTTGATTTTGTTCGATTAGTATTGGATTAGGTAGCGTTTTTCCTTCTTTTTGAAAATGTTTTGAGATAAATTGTGTTAAATTTTCTGATGGAGTTAAAAAATAATCAATATGCTTTTTGATGATGCTTTTATGATGCGATTGCTTTAAATACAACAAAGTATCAAATAAAATATTTCGTTTCGGTTGATGATGTAAAATACATTCTAAAGCACTTTCATGTTTGTGAATTACTTCGTTTTTGTCATTCAACATGTAATTTTTTGGGCAGATGTAATAGTAATCGCGAAACGAATATACTATTGGAATTCCTTTAGATTTAGCAAATTCCATAAAATGCGGCGTTATTGGTGCGCCAATACTAAAACAATGAATAATATCGGGTTGGAAACTTTGGATTTCTCTTATAATTTCCTGTGTGATGGTTTTATGGTAGAATTTTTCAACCCAATTGGTTTTTATTTTATCCTTCCCAAACCATTTGAAGATGTAATCAGAATTGTTTTTTTTAGTATACTGAATCAATTCATGTAAATAGTGTTCGACACCGCCAACGCGATTTTTACTATTAAAATTATTGATTATCAGTATTTTCATCCAATATAAATTTTACTAAAATAAGTCAATCGAAACAAATTAAAAACAAACAATGATGGATTATTTCCTTTAAGTTGATTCTCTATAAATTTCCCAAAAACAGAATACAAAACCGCTAATACATAAGTGATTTTAAAAGTATGTAACTTAGAAACTAAGTTAACCATTTTGCTGTATTCTTTTGTAATTAGTTGTTTTTTATAGAGTAAAAATAAATTGTCTAACGAGTTTTTAGTTTTTTCAACATAAACAGCATTCGTGTCAATATCATCATGTTGAACAGGATTATGAATGTGTCTAACTTTAGCGTTCATTTTTTGAAGTTCGAATGAAAAAAGTGTGTCATCATGACCGTATTTTTTAAACGAACTGTCAAATTTAATGCGATTAAAAACCGATTTTTTTATCAAAGTATTATTGAACAAAGTAGCTCGGTACCCATTTTTATTTCTTTGGTCGACTGTTTGGTCTTCCATGAATTTGCCATATTTCCAGCGAAGTAATTGTTGTTTTGAAGGCGCTTTTTCAGCGTGAATTCTTCCGCCATAAACTACTTCATAATTAGGGATTTGGTCTACGTAATTTTTTATAAAATTTGGAAAAGGTAAAACACAATCACCATCTAAAATCAATAAATTTTCATATTTAGATTGGCTAACTAAAATATTTTTGTTTTCACGATAACCTACGTTTTTTTCAAGAGAAACATAGCTGCAATTAGATAGTAAATTTATTTTTTCGTTCTCAACATTATAAATCGAATGGGAAGCATCGTCTTGCGTTAAAATTTCAAAATCGATACCTAAATCAAGACATTGTTGATGAATTTCTTTTACTAGAGGCAAAAGATTGTAATGGTATATCGTTATTAAAACCGATAACATTTACACCGTTCTTTGAACTACTTCAAACATTTTTCCACCTTCAAATTTAAGTGTTTTTGAAGGGTATTTTAAAACTAATGCATAATCGTGAGTTGCCATTAAAATGGTTTTTCCGTTTGCGTTAATTTTTCTAAGTACTTCCATAACTTCAACACTGGTTTGTGGGTCAAGGTTTCCTGTTGGTTCGTCTGCTAAAATGATTTCTGGGTCGTTTAATAAGGCTCTTGCAATTCCAACACGTTGTTGTTCTCCACCAGAAAGTTGGTGTGGCATTTTTGAAGCAAAACCTTTCATCCCAACCTTATCTAAAACTTCTTCAATTTTAACGTCCATTTCTTCTTTTTCTGTCCAGCCAGTTGCTTTAAGAACGAATAGAAGATTTTCTTTTACGCTTCGGTCAGAAAGTAATTTGAAATCTTGAAAAACAACACCTAATTTTCTTCTCAAATACGGAATATCACTCTCTTTTAAAGTCGTTAAATCATAATCTACAATACTTCCTTCGCCATCTGTTAATGCCAAATCAGCATAAAGTGTTTTTAAAAAACTACTTTTTCCCGAACCTGTTCTACCAATCAAATAAAGAAATTCGCCATGTTTTACTTCGATATTTACATCGGTTAAAACTGGATTTTTATCTTGATAAATTGTTACATTTTTTAAGGATAGAACTGATTGCGACATATATAAATTAGATTTTAAAATGTAAAAGTAATAACTTATGGTTCTGTATCAAAATTTTAAACCAAATTCGGTTAAAATTATTGTGTTTAGTTAAAAACTATGTTCAAAAATTGTACAATAATATGTTAAGAACCTTCGTTAATACTTACAATAAGCCTTATATTTGGAACTTATAAATAACGAATCACATGATAAAGTATTTAAAACTTTCTTTTTTAATGGTGTTCTTTTCGGGAACACTTTTAGCCCAACAATCTTCTGTTTACACGCACGAATTAACGGAGTTTAATCGCGCGGTAGAATTGTACAAAGACAAACAGTATCAAGCAGCTCAAATTTTATTCGACAAAGTAAAATCGAAAACCGACAATATGGAAGTAGAATCGGATTGTGCTTACTATATTGCCAATTGTGCGATTCGTTTAGACCAAATGGGAGCTGATGTTTTGGTAGAAAGTTTTGTAGAAGATTATCCAACGAGTACAAAAACTAATCAAGCCTATATTGAAGTAGCACATTACTATTTTGATCAAGGAAATTATCCAAAATCTCTAGAATGGTTTGATAAAGCGGATTCAAACAATATGTCGCAAGAAGATAGAGAAAAATATAATTTCCAAAAAGGATATGCTTATTTCACTGCTAAAAACACAAAAGAAGCTACAAAATATTTCAATCAAGTAGTGAATTCTAAGACTTTTGGAAGTCAGGCGAAATATTATTTAGGTTACATGTCGTATGAAACCGATGATTACAAAAGCGCGAATCAATATTTTGATCAAGTTTCTGACCAAGACAAGTACAAAGAAAAAATGGGCTATTTTCAAGCCGATATGAATTTCAAGCTTGGTAATTTCCAAAAAGCCATCGATTTAGGTTTAGAACAAATGCCAAAATCAAAAGGAGAAGAAAAAAGTGAATTATCGAAAATCATTGGAGAAAGTTATTTCAATTTAAAACAATACGACAAAGCACTTCCATATTTACTAGCGTATAACGGTAAAAAAGGAAAATGGAATAACACGGATTTTTACCAGTTAGGTTATACCTATTACCAACAAAAAGATTACGAAAACGCGATTTCACAATTCAATAAAATTATTGATGGAAATGATGCTGTGGCTCAAAATGCGTATTATCATTTAGCAGAAAGTTATTTAAAAACCGATAAAAAACAACAAGCATTAAACGCTTTCAAAACGGCTTCTGAAATGGAATTTGATTTGAAAATTCAAGAAGATGCCTATTTGAATTATGCGAAATTGAGTTATGAAATCGGAAATCCATATAAATCGGTTCCGGAAGTGATGAATGATTACATGGCGAAATATCCTAATACACCTTATAAGTCGGAAATCAATACGTTGTTGATTAGTTCGTATATCACTTCAAAAAACTATAAAGAAGCTTTGGTTTTATTGGAAAAAAATAAATCTCCAGAAAACAAATTAGCGTATCAAAAAGTAACGTTTTACAGAGGTTTAGAATTGTATACCGATGGCGATTACAAAGGAGCTTATTCTTTGTTTAAAAAATCGTTAGCCGAAAACAAAGATGCGAAATTCACTGCAAGAGCAACTTTTTGGAAAGCAGAAACCGAATACAATTTAGACCAATTTGAAGAAGCAAAATTAAGTTTTAAACAGTTTTTAAATTCGGCTGAAGCTTCAAATACGCCTGAGTTTGCTAATGCAAATTACAACTTAGCGTATTCGTATTTCAAGTTGAAAGAATATGAAAATGCAATTCAATATTTTGACACTTATACAAAATCAGCTAAAGATGATAGAGTTCGCTTGACAGATGCGTATTTGAGATTAGGTGATTGTAATTTCATGGCAGCAAAATATTGGCCAGCTATGGATGCGTACAACAAAGCTATCGATATGAAAAGTGTGGATGCCGATTAC
>NZ_JAKLJH010000226.1 GCF_023151265.1 Flavobacterium sp. | reverse complement strand
TATACCAAAAAAATAGCTGGATACAAATGTGGCAAGTGGCGCTGTAATTGTGTACCAGTAGTGTCCCAATAGGTTTAAAGAGAAATACAAATAAAGAGTGTAGGCAAAAGTTAGAACCGTTGTCAAAATGGAAAATCTTATTCTATCAGAAAGTTTTAACAATGTCCTACTTTTAATGTCACCAACAACATTACTGGTAACGTTACGGATTGCGCCTAGGCACAGTTTTTTGCTTGTCAAGTTATACATTTGAGCGCTAACACGCAAAAAATTGGGCTTAGGTGCGGTTAGCTGCTGTGCTTTTCGTCCGATAGTTTTAAACTTTCGTAATGTTCCTCAAAGTATTTGGTAAGTCCGTCAAAAATGTCCTCAAGGAATTTAACAACATCTTCGTTGTCAGTTTGCATTCTTGAAGTAATTTTTTTTAGCTCTTTCTCTTTTTTTTCCTTAAAATCTTTGTCAATTATTTTATCAATTTCGTCCTTAATATCAATGGAGATTATCTTATCACCTAAAGCAGTAATTTCTTTACTCTTAAAATTCCCTTGATGAATAATAATATTTCGGTTTGTTTTTATTTCCGCGAAATGTGTCGTCAGCTTATTTAAAATTTTTGCTGGTAATGTGCTCTTGGTATGTGAATTTTAACTAATTAAGTATGTGTTAATTTTTCTTACAGGCATTCCTAGTCTAAAAACATCATGAATGAATTTTGTTACGAAGTCGATGATTGAAGAAATTTTTATATAGTGATTCTCTATGTGATATTTATAGTAATCAATTTCACGTATTCCGTTTTTTTTATAATATGAAGGAGTGTTTTTCATTGAAAGAAAAATCACATTTTGCTCAAGTTTATTAACAGATTCACACAGGTTGACAAATGATATGAAAATTTGTTTGGCGTAAATCTCATAGACTTTGCCATAATTTGGGAGTTCGTTGTCCCAATCTTTCGAAGAGTCCTCAACAAAAATATTAATATGAGCATGAAGAATTGGTCGCGAGATTTTGATAATCGCTTTTGAAAGGGAAGTTTTTTCTAATTTCTCTATAGATGTTTTCTTTTTCATGTCTGATTGTCTTGTCCAACAGCATTGCAGATATCGGATGGCAGCTACTGGCCGTTGGGCTTTCGAAGCATCAACTTTCTTTTACCTACCAAGGTTATTTAAAGATACCAATGTTTATTAGCCGCCGCAAATTAAATTTCCCGAAGGAACCTTGTTAATAGCGTGCGGCGATGACCCTCGTCCGCCCAATGGCCAGTAGGTGCTGTTATACGCTTTTGCCAATACAAATTAAGTCATAGTAACTCAAATAAAGCGTCGTGGCACGTGGTTTGAAGATAGATTTAGGCGCCACTAAGTTAAATTATTGTTAACTGTAAATCAATGTGTTACAAATAATATTTGTATAACACAAAAAATGGTTAAATTTGTAACTTAACTTATAAGTGAAGCGTAAAATAGTCATAGAATTATACGAGCAATTACCTGCCGTCACTTATTACGTCATTCGATTTAAGGATGAAGAAGAGAACGAATTTGATAAATTCTTTAACAAGTTTGATGGTGATAGCGAATTTGAAAAAAGCTTTGATATTATAATTGGTTGGCTGGATAAGATTGGCGACGAGGGAGCTGACTTAACTTATTTTAGACCGGAAGGTAAAAGTTTAAAAGCATTACCTATAGATGGAGGGAAATTGAGACTTTATTGTTTCCGAGTCAATGAGTGCATTGTTGTTCTTGGAAACGGTGGAAATAAAAAAACCAGAGCCTATCAAGAAGATCCCTTGTTAAATAAATTTGTATCTGACTTAAGGGAAGCAGGTAGACATTTATGGAACAGATTCAATAATAGTACTAAAGCAAGCATTCATAATTGTTCGTTAATTGGAAACTTAGAATTTGAAATTGAC
>NZ_JAKLJH010000225.1 GCF_023151265.1 Flavobacterium sp. | reverse complement strand
CGATGTAGTTTTTGTAGTTTTATGTTTAGCCAATCAAACAGGAGTTGATTTACAAGCCGCTTTTGATAAAAAAATGGATTTGAAAACCAAACGCGATCACGATAGACATCATAATAACGAGAAACTTAAATAATGGTGAGTTGTGAGTTGTGAGTTGTGAATTATGGGGGATAATGTTATTAAAAATAAATCATTTAATTTTGCATTACGAATAGTTAAATTATATCAGTTTCTGAATCAGGAAAAGAAGGAATATGTTTTAAGTAAACAACTTCTAAGAAGTGGAACTGCTATTGGTGCTTTGGTTCGTGAAGCAGAGCAAGCAGAAAGTACATTAGATTTTATTCACAAGCTCGCCATTGCTCAAAAAGAAGCAAATGAAACAGATTATTGGTTGGAACTTTTGTTTCGGTCAGAATATCTTAATGAAACACAATTTCAATCATTAAAAAACGATATTATTGAAATAAATAAAATTTTAGCTTCCATAATTATTACAACAAAACAAAGAATAGGGAAGAAATAATGGTGAGTTGTGAATTGTAAATTATGAATTCACCATTCACAACTCACCATTCACAATTAAAAACATGAACTGGATTTTACTCATAATAGCAGGATTATTCGAAGTAGGTTTTGCTACTTGCCTCGGAAAAGCAAAAGAATCAACTGGAAACACTTCCTTACTTTGGTACGGCGGTTTTTTGGTATGCCTTTCTATTAGTATGGTATTGTTAGTAAAAGCAACCAAAGAATTACCCATCGGAACCGCTTATGCCGTTTGGACAGGAATTGGCGCTGTGGGTAGTGTTTTAGTTGGAATCATTGTTTTTAAAGAACCGGCAACGTTTTGGCGTGTGTTTTTCATTACCACATTAATTTTATCTATTGTCGGATTAAAAATGGTTACGAAATAATGAATTTATTACTTCAATCATCCAGCATCCAGCAACCAGCATCCATCAAAATCACGGGTTCAAAATCTGAAACCAATAGATTATTGTTGTTACAGGCTTTGTTCCCCAATTTAACTTTAGAAAACACCTCCAATTCAGATGATTCGGAAGTTATGACTAGAGCCTTAAATTCACAACTCACAACTCACAACTCACAACTCATAGACGTTCACCACGCCGGAACCGCCATGCGTTTTCTTACCGCATTTTTTGCTATTCAAGAAGGAAAAGAAGTGGTTTTAACAGGTTCGTCACGAATGAAAGAGCGTCCGATAAAAATTTTGGTTCATGCTTTAAATCAATTAGGCGCCGAAATTAGTTATGAAGAAAATGAAGGTTTTCCACCAATAAAAATCAAAGGCAAGAAGTTAACACAAAATAAAGTTTCGCTTCCAGCCAATGTAAGTAGTCAATATATTTCGGCACTTTTATTAATTGCTCCAAAGCTTAAAAATGGTTTAGAATTAACTTTGGAAGGCGAAATAACCTCAATTCCATACATCAAAATGACCTTAGCGTTATTGAATGAAATAGGAGTGACGACTTCATTTGTTGGAAATAAAATTTCTGTAAAACCACAATTCACAATTCACAATTCACAATTCACAATTGAGTCTGATTGGAGTTCGGCTTCCTACTGGTATTCCATTGTTGCTTTATCTGAAATAGGTTTTCAAGTTACACTTTCAAGCTATAAAGAAAATAGTTTGCAAGGCGATAGTGCTTTGGTAAACATATATCAAGATTTTGGTGTTGAAACTACTTTTAATACGGATAATTCAATCACGATTTCAAAAGAAAGACTTCATAATTCGCAACTCACAACTCACAACTCACAACTTAACAACTCGCCAGATATTGCTCAAACCATTGCAGTAACTTGTTTTGGATTAGGAATAGGTTGTCATTTATTCGGTTTACATACGCTAAAAATCAAAGAAACAGATAGATTAGAAGCTTTAAAAACAGAAC
>NZ_JAKLJH010000027.1 GCF_023151265.1 Flavobacterium sp. | reverse complement strand
CATTTACCAAAAAGTTTTTCTACTTCTTTTTTAACTTCTTTAAAATTAACATCCCCAACAATTACTAAATACGCATTAGCAGGAACAAAGTAAGTATTGTAATTTAAAACTACATCATCAAAAGTTACGTTTTTCAACGTTTCTTCACTTGTATATTCACCTTTGTAGTGTTCTTTTCCAAACACTAAAACATTTTCTACTCTACGAGCAATAGCAGAAACACTTTTTTCATCAGCTTTTAAACCTTCGATAATTTTTTCTTTTTCTTTTTCGAATTCTGCTTTATCAAATAATGGATTTAAAGCACCATCAGCCATTAATTCTAAAATTCTTTTTGAATATCTTGAAAGTCCGTTTGCTGAAGCTCCAGAAGCATAAAAATTAATATCTGCTCCTAAGAAGTCGATTTCTTCATTGTATGCGTCTTTAGTAACCGTTTCTGTTCCGTTACCTAACATTCCGCTTAAAATATCAGAAACTCCTTTTTTGTTCCCTTCTGCATAAGGCGGGTTATCTAAAGTTAGATTAAAAGAAACACGTGGTAACTTGTGATTTTCCACAACTAAAACTTTCAAACCGTTTTTAAGTACAAAACTTTGTGGTTTGTTGATGTTGATAGTAGGAGCTGGTCCCGCTTTTGGTTGTGGTCTGTCTTGTGCTTGCATAGTTATTGTTAAAAATAAACTGGCTGCTATGTATATAAATTTTTTCATATTCTTCAAATCTTAGTTTTGAGCTTTGTCTTTAGCAGGAACATAATCTAAAATCATTCTTTGGTTTGAGTTTAGATATTTTTTTGCAATGTCTCTAATTTCTTCTCTTGTAATAGAACGATAAATATCAATTTCAGTATTAATTAAGTTGATATCGCCATATAACATATAGTAAGTAGCTAAATTATCAGCAATTCCTTCAACAGAAGCGTTGTTACTTACATAGTTACTTTCAAATTTGTTTTGAAGTTTTTGGAAGTCTTTTTCAGAAATTAATTCGTTTTGCATTTTCACAATTTCCTCATCAATCTCTTTTAAGATAGATTCTGTCGTATTTTCTCCCATTGGTAAACCATAGATTAAATACATTCCGTAATCTTCTTGACTATAGTTGAAAGCACCAATTTGTAATGCCATTTTTTTGTCGTCTACAATTTTCTTGTATAATTTCGAACTTTTTCCATCAGAAAGGTAAGCTGAAATCATATCTAAAACTCTAGCATCACGCGTTTTCATAGAAGGCGTTCTGTAAGAAGCTACTAACATCGGAATTTGAATGTTTGGATCTTGCCAAGTTGCTTTAAATTCTTTTGTAATAGGTGCTTCTTCTACTTTAGTTCTAGTTACAGGAGCTCCTTTAGGAATAGCGCTAAAATATTTTTTTACCCATTCTTTCGCTTGTGCTTTGTCAAACTGACCTGCAATTACTAAAACCGCATTGTTTGGCACGTAGAATTTTTTGTTGAAAGCTAAGAATTCTTCTAAAGTAGCCGCATCTAAATGCTCCATTTCTCCAATGGTCGTCCATTTATAAGGATGCACTTTAAACATGTTTTCTTTAACCGCTTTAATTAAATTTCCGTAAGGTTGATTATCAACACGTAGTCTTTTTTCTTCTTTAACTACTTCATTTTGTGTATCAACACCTTTTTGATCAATTACTGGATGCATTAATCGTTCAGATTCCATCCAAATAGCTAATTCTAAATTGTTAGATGGGAAAACTTCATAGTAATACGTTCTGTCATCAGTAGTATTAGCATTGTTGTTTCCTCCGTTTGCTGTAACTAATTTGAACCACTCCCCTTTACCAATGTTTTTTGTTCCTTCAAATAAAAGGTGTTCAAAAAAGTGAGCAAAACCAGTACGGTTAGGTTGTTCGTCTTTAGCTCCTACATGATACATTACCGAAGTAATAACCACAGGTGCAGAATTATCTTGATGTAAAACAACATGTAGTCCGTTGTCTAAATCAAATTCCTCGAATGTTACTTTTTGAGCAGTGGCAGTTCCGCCAAGCATTAGTGCTGTACCCAAAGCCATTAAAGATTTTTTCATACGTTATTAATTTGTTTGATATAATTGTAATTAGACGCAATTTCGGGATAATGTTACAATTTGAAATAACATTTTATATAAAAAAATATTAAAATTCTGTTTTGAAGCATTTTATTTGTAAGTATAGTTGTTTGGTTTAGAAATTATTGTATATTTGCAACCTTAAAATTTTTAACTAAAATCATTGTTATGTACGCAATCGTAGAGATAGCAGGGCAACAATTCAAAGTAAGCAAAGACCAAAAGGTTTATGTTCACCGTTTAGCTTCAGAAGAAGGAACTAAAGTTTCTTTTGACAAAGTTCTTTTATTAGATGAAAACGGAACAGTAACTTTAGGCGCCCCAGCTGTAGAAGGTGCTTCAGTAGAAGCCAAAGTGTTACAACACTTAAAAGGTGATAAAGTAATCGTTTTCAAAAAGAAAAGAAGAAAAGGTTACAAAAAGAAAAACGGTCACAGACAATCATTCACTCAAATTTTAATTGAAGGAATTGTTGCTACTGGTGCTAAGAAAAAAGCTGCTAAAAAAGAAGTTGAAGTTGAAGTAACTGAAACTACTGAAGAAGTTAAGCCAAAAGCTAAAGCAACAAAAAAACCAAAAACTGAAGAATAACATTTAAAAATATTACGTCATGGCTCACAAGAAAGGTGTCGGTAGTTCGAAGAATGGTAGAGAATCAGAATCGAAACGTTTAGGCGTTAAGATTTATGGTGGTCAAGCTGCTATTGCTGGAAACATCATTGTTAGACAAAGAGGTTCGAAGCACAACCCAGGTGAAAACGTTTACATGGGTAAAGATCATACTTTACATGCTAAAGTTGATGGAGTTGTAAAATTCCAGAAAAAAGGGGAAAACAAATCTTATGTATCTGTAGTTCCTTTCGAAGCTTAATAATTTTATTTAGCAACATATTTAAAGCCTCTCATTCGAGAGGCTTTTTTATTTCCTGTAAGTTTATATTTTTGTTAAAAATATCATTTATTTACCTGAATCGTCTTATATAACTCCAAAGCCTTCCCATCAGTTAACAACGAAACAAAGTGACAAATATGTAACAATCTGTCGTACAGACTGTCTTTTTGAAATTGAAAACGTTCTGGCAACAATTTTAATAGAAGCTCATCATAATTAGAAGCTGTTCCGTTTTCTTTTTTATTGTAGGCGGTGCAAAAACTATCTAACAAACTGTTGATGATTTTGTAACCCATTACTTCTTTCTGGATTACTTCCTTACTTTGATATACGTTTTTTATACTGATTTGGATGATGTCATTCATTTGCGCTTTGTACTGACTTTTATCCATCAAGGCAAATGGGAATTCTCCAGCCAAAATAGCATTTTCGTTTACCATAAAAACAGCCACCGCATCGTTGATTAAACTTCCAATAGCTAGTGCTCGCAAATAACTGATTCTATCTTCTTTAGTAAGTAATTCATTATATTTTTTGGTATCGATTCCGTTTTTAACTAGTTTAATTAGGTATTCTAATGCGTATTCTTCCGAAATCCAACCTAAGTTAATTCCGTCTTCAAAATCGATGATAGTATAACAAATATCGTCAGCTGCTTCTACCAGATAAGCTAGTGGATGACGCTCAAAACCGATATCGTTTCCTGATTTATTCGCAATTAAACCTAACTCATTAGCAACCTCAGCAAAAAAGGCTTTGTCTTGCTGGAAGAAACCATATTTTTTATCGCAGATTTTAGATGTTGGTTTTTTTGGCAAACTTTCCTTCGGATATTTCATAAAAGCACCCAAAGTTGCATATGAAATACGTAAACCGCCTTCGATTCCTTCACGAGAAGAAGCTAACACTGAAAATCCGTTGGCATTTCCTTCAAAATCGATTAAATCTTGCCATTGTTTTACGGTTAATTGGTCTTTGTATTGCAATCCGTTTCCGGTTTTGAAATATTCGCCAATGGCTTTTTCTCCCGAATGTCCGAAAGGTGGGTTTCCAATATCATGAGATAATGCCGCAGCAGCTACAATTGCACCAAAATCATTGGCTTGATAACCATGAACTTCTTGTAAATGTGGATATTTTGCAATGATTTGTTTTCCAACCAAACGCCCAAGAGAACGTCCAACAACAGAAACCTCCAAACTATGTGTTAGTCGGTTGTGTACGAAATCGGTTTTAGAAAGTGGAATGACTTGCGTTTTATCTTGCAGACTTCTGAAAGCGGCAGAAAAAATAATTCGGTCATAATCGACTTCAAAACCTAAACGGGTGTCGTCTTGCTCTTTTCGTAAACGTTTGCTGGTGTCGCCTTGTCTTTTTAAGGACAATAATTGTTCCCACTGCATCATAAGATTCTAGATTGAAGATTGCGGATTTTAGAATTACTCTTTTTCGTTAGCCAAGAAGAAATTTCTCGATTTTTTTGGATACTGATTGTAACTTTTATCACTCGGATTTACGATAACCGATTTAATATTGATTTCATCTCCTACTTTGAAATTTTTCTCTGTGTATTGGTAATCTAACAAATATTCACCGCAGAAATAATTCCCGTCTGCGTCTTTTTCTATGATTCCGGTGTAAACGCCTTTTTTATCTTTTGACATGATTGTATTTTTTTCAAATGTACGAATTGGATTGTAATTATTTAAAACAAAAACAGTCATTCGCATTAGCGAACAACTGCTTTCTTTATTCTATTTTCTTTGTTCTATTTTCTAAAATTAAGAACCACACATTTCACAATCTTCTGGACCTGCGTTTCTAGCCATTTCGATCATTGCTCTGTATTCTTCGGCAGTCATTTCTGCTGGTTCTTCCAAAACTGCAATAGCTTCTACTTTTTTCACTTCAACATGTTGCTCTTTAACTTCAATTGGAGCGGCAACTTTATCATTATTTAAAGTAAACTTAATCGCGTCCACAGCTGCTTTTGTTCTTAAGTAATACATTCCTGTTTTTAAACCTGATTTCCAAGCATAAAAATGCATCGAAGTTAATTTCGCATAATTTGCATCTTGCATAAACAAGTTCAACGATTGCGATTGGTCAATGAAATAACCTCTTTGACGCGACATATCGATAATATCTTTCATCGACATTTCCCAAACCGTTTTGTACAATTCTTTTAAATCCGCAGGAATTCTTTCAATATGTTGCACCGAACCATTATGACGCATGATTTCTTGCTTCAATGTTTCGTTCCACAAACCTCTTTCTACTAAATCGTTTAATAAGTGTTTGTTTACCACGATGAATTCTCCCGAAAGTACTCTTCTTGTATAAATATTTGAAGTATAAGGTTCGAAAGCTTCGTTATTTCCTAAGATTTGAGAAGTTGAAGCGGTTGGCATTGGTGCTACTAACAATGAGTTTCTCACTCCGTTTGCCATTACTTCTTTTCTTAAACTTGCCCAATCCCAACGACCAGAAAGTTCTTCGTCTTTTAAGCCCCAAAGGTTGTGTTGGAATTCTCCTTTAGAAATTGGCGAACCTTCGAAAGTTGAATATGGTCCTTCTTCTTTAGCCATTTCCATAGAAGCGGTTACAGCTGCGAAATATAACGTTTCAAAAATTTCTTGGTTTAATTTTTTAGCTTCATCACTTGTAAAAGGCATTCTCATCATGATAAAAGCATCCGCCAAACCTTGTACTCCTAATCCTACCGGACGGTGACGCATGTTTGAATTTTCAGCTTCTACAACTGGATAGTAATTTCTGTCGATTACTTTATTTAAGTTGCGAGTAACGCGTTTTGTTACATTAAATAACAATTCATGATTGAAAGTTCCGTTTTCAACAAACATAGGCAACGAAATAGACGCCAAGTTACATACCGCAATTTCATCTGGAGAAGTGTACTCCATAATTTCAGTACATAAGTTAGACGAACGAATCGTTCCCAAATTCTTTTGGTTCGATTTTCTGTTCGCTGCATCTTTGTACAACATATAAGGAGTTCCTGTTTCGATTTGAGATTCAAGAATTTTTTCCCAAAGTTCACGTGCTTTGATGGTTTTTCTACCTTTTCCTTGTGCTTCGTATGAAATATATAAAGCTTCAAATTCTTCGCCATACACTTCATCTAAACCTGGACATTCGTTTGGACACATTAACGTCCAAGTTGAATCTTCTTCTACACGTTTCATGAATAAGTCAGAAGTCCACATGGCGAAGAATAAATCTCTTGCACGCATTTCTTCTTTACCGGTGTTCTTTTTCAAATCTAAGAATTCGAAAATATCCGCATGCCAAGTTTCTAAATAAATAGCAAAACTTCCTTTGCGTTTTCCTCCACCTTGATCTACGTAACGAGCGGTATCATTGAAAACACGTAACATCGGAACAATTCCGTTTGAAGTTCCGTTTGTTCCACGAATATACGAACCTGTAGCTCTTACATTGTGAATAGCCAAACCAATTCCTCCCGCTGATTGCGAAATTTTTGCTGTTTGTTTTAAGGTATCGTAAATTCCATCAATACTATCATCCTTCATGGTTAATAAGAAACAAGATGACATTTGAGGTTTTGGAGTTCCCGCATTGAATAATGTTGGAGTAGCGTGTGTAAAGAACTTTTTCGACATTAATTCGTAAGTTTCAATTACTGCTTCCATATCATTTAAGTGAATCCCAACCGAAACACGCATTAACATGTGTTGTGGACGCTCTACGATTTTTCCGTTGATTCTTAACAAATACGAACGCTCTAATGTTTTGAAACCAAAGTAATCGTAGTTAAAATCACGGTTGTATATGATGTGAGAATTTAAAAATTCTGCATTTTCTTTAATTACTTCGTAAACTTCATCCGAAATCAAAGGCGCTGCTTGATTCGTTCTTGGGTTTACATAGTGGTACATTTCACTCATCGTTTCCGAGAATGATTTGTTAGTATTTTTATGTAGGTTAGAAATTGCAATACGAGCCGCTAGTTGGGCATAATCTGGATGCGTTACCGTCATGGAAGCTGCGGTTTCTGCTGCTAAATTGTCTAATTCAGAAGTGGTAACTCCATCGTATAATCCTTCAATTACACGCATTGCCACTTTCACAGCGTCTACCATGTCATTTAATCCATAACACAATTTTTTAATTCTGTCCGTGATTTTGTCAAACATTACTGGCTCCTTATGGCCATCTCTTTTTACTACATACATAAGCTTTTTAGTTTTTTGAAAACAGACAATCCCTTCCCTGCTTTCGGTTAGTATTTATTGAACTAAAGCGCGAGTCTCCCGACATTTTATAGCGCTTTATTTTTTTTTAAAACACATAGAAACATAGGTTCTTTTTTTAAGTTTACATTGAATTCGCAAAGCAAAAAGTCAACGTAAAAAAGGTAAACATAAAACTATGTGTCTATGTGTTTAAATATTTTTAGAAATCAGCGTCGAAGCTAATTTTACTTGATTCTGAATCCGAATTCATTACACCCGCTTTTTGGTATTCAGCAACACGTTTCTCGAAGAAATTCGTTTTTCCTTGTAACGAAATCATATCCATGAAATCGAATGGATTTGAAGAGTTGTATACTCTATCGCATCCTAATTCCACTAATAATCTATCGGTTACGAATTCTAAATATTGCGTCATTAAAGTTGCATTCATTCCAATTAAACTTACTGGTAATGATTCTGTAATGAATTTTCTTTCGATGTTTAATGCGTCTACGATAATCTCTGTAATTCTTGCTTTTGGCACTTTGTTTACGATGTGATTTGTATGTAAGTGAACCGCAAAATCACAGTGCATTCCTTCGTCACGAGAAATTAATTCGTTTGAAAAGGTTAATCCTGGCATTAATCCACGTTTTTTCAACCAGTAAATCGAACAGAACGAACCTGAAAAGAAAATTCCTTCTACTGCTGCGAAAGCAATTAATCTTTCCGCAAAGGAATCCGATTCAATCCATTTTAAAGCCCATTGTGCTTTTTCTTTGATGGCTGGAAATACTTCAATAGCATGGAATAACTGATCTTTTTCAGCTTCGTCTTTAACATACGTGTCAATCAATAACGAATAGGTTTCGCTGTGAATATTTTCCATCATGATTTGGAAACCGTAGAAAAATTTCGCCTCTGGATATTGTACTTCATTAACGAAGTTTTCCGCTAAGTTTTCATTTACAATTCCGTCAGAAGCTGCGAAGAATGCTAAAATATGTTTGATGAAATATTTTTCGTCATCGTTTAATTTATTATTCCAATCGCTTAAATCTTGATGCAAATCAATTTCTTCTGCCGTCCAAATACACGCTTCTTGTTTTTTGTACCATTCCCATATATCTTGATGTTTGATAGGAAAGATTACAAATCGATCTTTATTTTCTTGCAAAATAGGTTCCACTATAGACATAGCTATTTGATTTTAAAAATGTTAATGATTGGTTAAATTGACTTATTTGGGGATTACAAAGTTTGTCATTTGAAACGAGAAATGAAAGCCAAACTTATTCACAATTGAAGCAAGTTTTTAACAAAGCTGAAAATTGTCAGTAATTTAATATAGGTTTTTAAAATATTGAAAATCAATAAGTTAAAAACAAATAAAACAAGTGTTAAAACCTTGTAAGCAACTGAAAAATAAGCGACTCACGAGTGTTTTTAATCGATAAAAATCGGATTATTTTTTCAACTCTTTTGCCACTTTATCTAATTCGTCAAACCATTGTTGTCCGAATTTTCTAACTAGTGCTTCTTTCACAAATTGGTACACTGGAACTCCTAATTCTTGTCCTAAAGAACAGGCGTCATCGCAAATATGCCATTTGTGGTAATTCACCGCCGCGAAATCTGAATATTCTTTAATTCGGATAGGATATAAATGACAAGAAACCGGTTTTTTCCAATCTACAATACCTTGATTGTAGGCTTGCTCGATTCCACAAAGTGCCGTTTTTCCGTCAAAAATTACGTAAGCACAGTCTTTTCCGTCGATAAGTGGTGTTTCTAATTCACCAAAATCGGAAACTACATGCGTTCCTTGTGCTTCAATGGCTTTTATTCCTTCAGGACGAAGAAAGGGTTTTACTTTTGGAAAAATTTCAGCTAAAATTTTGGTTTCTTCCTCATCTAAAGGAGCACCCGCATCGCCATCCACACAACAAGCACCTTTACAAGCTGACAAATTGCAAACGAATTCTTTTTCTAAGATTTCTTCGGAAACGATGGTTTTATTTAACTGAAACATATTGGTATATTTTAAAGTGCAAAGATACGATTTTGAATTCAGAATTTAGAAATAAGAATTTAGAAGTTTTGGAACACAGATTTTGGAAATTTGAGAAATGGTTATAATTTTTTCACAGAGATTCACCGAGTTTTTTTGATTTTGATTGCGTTGAAAAGAGCTACACCGAGACGTTTTACTTTTTATTCGCGCTCTTTGCGAAAAACTTTGCGACTTTGTGTTTAAATTTACAAAGAGATTCACGGAGTTTTTTTTGATTTAGATTGTGTTGAAAAGAGATACACCGAGACGTTTTACTTTTTATTCGCGCTCTTTGCGAAAAACTTTGCGACTTTGCGTTTAAATTTCGCTCATGACTTGAACTTGTCCTTGATTTTTGACCTTGCAATTGATAATGTATCGTTAAATTAGAAACGTTCTTTATTCAATATCCTTATATTTGCACAAATATTCAGCGTTTTATGGAATTCGGAATCAATTGGAAAGACATTTTTACCATCAGCATGATTTTATTTGCTGTGATTGATATTGTGGGAAGTATTCCAATTATAGTGGATTTACGCAGTAAAATGGGCCATATTCAATCTGAAAAAGCGACTATTGTGGCGGCGGTGATTATGATTGCCTTTTTATTTGTGGGAGAAGAAATTCTAAAATTAATTGGTATTGATGCGAATTCGTTTGCAGTTGCTGGTTCATTTGTGTTATTTTTCCTTGCCTTAGAAATGATTTTAGGCATTCGATTATACAAAGAAGACAATCCGAGTACGGCTTCAATTGTTCCTATTGCATTTCCATTGATTGCTGGAGCTGGAACGATGACCACTATTTTATC
The DNA here is from genome assembly GCF_023151265.1 of Flavobacterium sp. Lineage (GTDB taxonomy): Bacteria > Bacteroidota > Bacteroidia > Flavobacteriales > Flavobacteriaceae > Flavobacterium. The sequence goes on along the minus strand of NZ_JAKLJH010000027.1, from coordinate 10,213 downwards.
GCTTAGAGCTGCTTATGACAAGATTAATATTATTATTGCAATTGTTATCAATGTAGTCGTTGTTTATGGCGTCTTGAAATCGTCAGGAAAAATCGAACGCTTGTTAGGAGTTAATGGATTAGGCGTGATTCGTAAAATATTTGGCGTTATTTTATTGGCGATTGCTGTAAAATTATTCGCCGCAAATGTTAAAGGATTATTTATTTAGAAATTTATTGAAATGAAAATATTTACTTATGTGGCGGTTGCCATTGCTTTAGCTTTAATTGTTTTTAATCTTTTTCAAATTGATTACAGCAATCCGTTTGAAGGAAATAGCACGATTGCCATCATTGGTGTTGTAGCTGGAATTTGCGCAATTCTATTATTAGTGTTATTGCGTTTTTCAAAAATGATTGAAGAAAAAACCAAACAATAATGGTTGACGTTTTAATTATTGGCGCTGGAGTTTCAGGCGTTTCGTGTGCTTTGATTTTGGGTTCGGCCCAAAACAAGCCATTTGCAATGGATAAAAAGATTGCGATTGTAGCACACCAAAAAGCGTCTTCACTGCAAAACGCCATTTTTAATAACGCATACGGAATTCCCGCAGGGAAATTAGGCAGTGAATTGTTGGAAGAAAGTTTGGAACATTTAACCCAATCTTATCCACACGTACAACAAATTCATAGCGAAAAAGTGCTTTCCATTTCAGGTGAAGCGGAAAATTTCACAGTTACTACCAACAAATCTTCGCTTCAAGCCAAAATTGTAGTAATTGCTATTGGTGCTGGAAATCCATTTACAATTGATGGTTTGGAATCGTTTGTAATTCCGCATCAAAAAGCCGCTCCTGAGAAAAACAGAATCCAATTAAAAAATACCGACCATTTGGTTACCGAAGGTATTTATGCCGCTGGAGTTTTAGCCGGACACAGAAGTCAATTAAGTATCGCCGCTGGAAGTGGTGCTTCTGTAGCAACCGATATTTTAACATTGTGGAATAACGGAAATCCTGTGCAAGTTCATGATGCTTTGGGGAAATAGACTTTTATTCTTCTAAATCGTCTTCCTCATCATCAAAATCCATTCCTTCTAAAAAATCATCCCAATTAATTGGATCTTGATAGGCATTTGGATCTGGTGGAATAGCTCCTGGTGGATTGAACAATTCCCATTCGTCCCAATAATAATTACTTTTATCAAAATTGGCAACCCAATTGATAAACAATTCTCTGAATTCGTCTATTTCTTTTCTAATCAACGTAACATAATCAGTATCTTTAAAAGAATCATGAAATCGCAAACTTCCAACTTGTACATATAAGTGCATTGCATGGTCTCTAATGATAGCTGCATTTTGCATTCGAATACTGTACATATCACCACCTTCAGCTCCTGCAATTTTAGCACAAATTATTGTGGCATCATCTCGCATCATATATTTAGTTGCATTCAAATACTCATCTTCTTCACTGATAGTATTTAATAGACTATTTACCAAATCCAAAATCAATTCGGCTTTTTTGTAAATTGGCAAATCGAATAATTTATCTCTTCTATTCATTTTAAAGACATTTTACTTCCTCAACACCTTATTCACCATATTGTCTTTCTTTAAAATCAATTGGTAATACTCGTTTTCGTTAAATAGTTGACGTACAAATTCAGCTTGAAGATAGAACAACACTTTTTCTTTCTGAGTGTCTAAATTGAAAAGCAATCCGCCTTTTGCCATGTACATCTTGAAGTTATTGAAATAATTACCAGAACGTAACTCTTTTTCTAACGCTTCCATCGAAATTTTTTCAAACTTTTTACGGTTTTGATCCAATTGTTCAAAGACGAAATAATTCACCAATCCCGATTGCATCAGCATCGTTAACCCTTCAGTTCCGTGTGAATCTTCTAAAGGCACAAAAATATCTGGCATAATTCCGCCGCCGCCATACACGATGCGCCCTTTTTTAGTTTTGAATTTTAGACTATCTGCGATTTTGGTTTTGTCTTTTTCATACAATTCACCACTTTCAAAGCGTTTGTCGAATTCGTTAAAATAGTTTTCCCCTTTGTCTTCATACGGTTTTTGAATCGAACGACCGGATGGTGTGTAATATCTGGCTATGGTTAATCGTACCGCCGAACCGTCGCCTAATGGCATTTCGCGTTGTACTAATCCTTTTCCGAAGGAACGTCTTCCGTAAACCAAACCTCTGTCGTTATCTTGAATAGCTCCTGCTAAAATTTCGCTTGCCGAAGCACTATTTTCATTGATTAAGATACTGACTTTGCCTGTTTCAAAAATACCTTTTTCGGTGGCTAACGTGCTTTCGACTTTGTCTTTTTTGTTTTTCGTTTTAACGATTAACTCTTTGTTTTTCAGGAATTCATCGGCAATTGCAACGGCTGATTCTAAATAACCTCCACCATTATCACGCAAATCTATAATAATATGTTTAGCACCTTCTTTTTTTAATTGGGTTAAACCCGATAAAAATTCGTCATAGGTTTTTTCTGCAAATCGATTGATTTTGATGTAACCAGTCGTTTTGTCAACCATTTGCACAGCATCAATACTCTTAATTGGAATAACATCACGGGTAACGTTTACGGCGAATTTCTTTTTTTCAGATTTTCTGTAAACCGTTAGTTTTACATTAGAACCTTGTTCTCCTTTTAAGATAGAAAACAACGTATCGGTTTCTAATTTTTTGTTGTACAACTGCAATTTATCAGCGAAAAGAATTCGGTCGCCCGATTTTAACCCCGCTTTTTCTGAAGGTCCGTTCACAATAGGCTTTATAACTGCCAGTGAATCCTTATACATGTAGAAATTTATGCCAATTCCAACAAAGTCGCCTCGCATTTCTTGTTCAACAGCTTCTAATTGACTTTTTGGAATATAAACCGAATGTGGGTCGAGTTTTTCGAGAATTCCGTTTACTGTTAAATCGACTATGGAATCGGTATTTAAACTGTCTACGTATTCTTTTTCGATGAAATCGATTAGTTTATTCAGTTTATTTTTGTTGGCATTTTTGCTTAAAAAAGCATTTTCTGTGGAAGGATTGAGTTTACTTCCCAATAACAAACCCGTCGCAACAGCTACTGCGATTACAATTGGAAAATATACTTTATTCATTTTCATTTTAGCTCAAATCTTCAATTAATTCGACCTCAACACCAGCTTTCCTAAGAAAATCAACACCCGAAGTATCTTTGTACTCTTGATGATACACCACTCTTTTAATGCCCGATTGATGAATTAACTTACTACAATCTTTACAAGGAGAAAGCGTAATATATAACGTAGCATCTTCGCAAGATTGTGTAGAACGCGCAACTTTTAAAATAGCATTTGCCTCAGCGTGAAGTACGTACCATTTGGTTACATTGTCTTCATCTTCACAACAATTTTCAAAACCTGATGGTGTTCCATTATACCCATCGGAAATAATCATTTTATTTTTAACAATAATTGCGCCTACTTTTTTTCGTTGGCAATAAGACAAATTGCCCCATTCTTTGGCAATTCGCAAATAAGCTTTATCGTATTTTTCCTTTTTTTCTTTCTTCATTATCGGTTCCAAATTTCGCTTTCAATAATCATTGGCAAAACTACGCCAATTATAAATGCTGACATAACTAAAGCCCAATCTCTTTTTGAAAATCGGAAAAAAGTTTGCACCACATACGAAATAATTAAAAACACTACAACTACGATAATTTGCGCAGCTTCAATTCCTAATGCAAATTCTAAAAGTGGCAATAATTTATCCGAAGCATTTCCTGGTAAAATAGTCTTGAAGTAATTCGAAAATCCTAGTCCGTGAATGATTCCGAAAAATAATGTTACGATTGCAACAAAGGTGATGCTTTCATTTTTTGATGATTTTCCAGCGGTAAAAAGATGAAAAATAGCGGTTATTAAAATAGTAATTGGAATTAAAAACTCTACCAAACTGGCTTGAATTTGAACCACTCCATAAACCGATAATAGCAAAGCTAAGGTGTGTCCGATGGTAAAAAGCGACACTAAAACGAAAACATTTTTCCAATCTTTAAAAGCATACGGAATTACCAAAGCCATCAAAAACAAAACGTGGTCATAGGCGTTAATATCTAACACATGTTTAAGACCAATATTAAAATACATCCAAAATTCCGACATAACTACAATTTGTTTGGGGATTTTCAAACTTACGATTTATTTTTAAATCAAAACAAATTCTGTATCACAAAAGCATGTGAAATTGTTGTAAAAAAATGGATTTTTTGTGTAATTTTGCTTTAATATAAAAAACAAACAACATGTCAATTTCAGATTTATTCGATAGCGGTTTTAGAAATAGAAACAAAGGTCACTTTTCAGCAATTGTAAGAGTAGCAATGTCTGATGGAAGTATTTCTCCAGAAGAGAAACAATTCTTAGATAAATTAGCTATCAAATTAGAAATTTCTCAAGCAGAATATGAAGAAATTTTAGAAAACCCTTTAAAATATCCTGTTAATCCACCATTAATGCACACGCACCGTTTAGAGCGTTTATACGATTTAGCAAGAATGGTGTATGCTGATCATATTTTAGGTGAAAAACAACAAGACTTATTAACACGTTTTGCTTTAGCTTTAGGCTTTACAGCAGGGAACGTAGGTTATATCGTAGATAAAGCGTTAAAATTAGTAGATATGAATGTGGATTTAGACACATTTACTTATGAAATGCAACACATGAACAGATAATTCAACCTGTTTTAAAATAGAAAAGCACAAACTCATTCGAATTTGTGCTTTTTTGTTTTTATGTATTTCAGAAATTTACTTCGCTTTCGCCATAAACTCTTCTGCCTTTTCTACCATATTTTTACTTCCGCAGAAGAACGGAACGCGTTGGTGTAACTCAGTTGGTTGAATTTCCATGATTCTTTTGTAACCGTCAGAAGCTTTTCCTCCTGCTTGTTCAGCAATGAATGCCATTGGATTGCATTCGTATAACAAACGTAATTTTCCGTTTGGCGCTTTTGAACTGGTTGGATATAAATAAATTCCACCTTTAATCATGTTTCTATGAAAATCAGAAACTAAACTTCCAATGTATCTTGAAGTGTAAGGTCTGTCACCTTCTTCTAACTGACAATATTTGATGTAATCTTTCACTCCTTGTGGAAAATGAACGTAATTTCCTTCGTTAATCGAGTAAATTTTTCCGTCTTCCGAATATTTCATATCAGGATGTGATAAATAAAACGTTCCGATAGCTGGATTCAATGTAAATCCATTAACTCCGTGACCTGTTGTGTAAACCAACATCGTTGATGTTCCGTAAATTACATAACCTGCTGCTACTTGATTTACGCCTGGTTGCAAGAAGTCTTCAATAGTTACAGGAGTTCCAACTGGTGTAATTCTTCTGAAAACTGAGAAAATCGTTCCTACCGAAACATTCACATCAATATTCGAAGAACCATCTAATGGATCCATCAAAACTACATATTTGTTGTTGTGTGAATTATCCGAACCTGCAACAGTAATGAAATCGTCGTTTTCTTCCGAAGCAATTCCGCAAACAATCTCACGATTGATTAACGTTTGAATGAAAACTTCATTCGCGTAAACGTCTAATTTTTGTTGGTCTTCACCTTGAATGTTTTGTTCACCAGCAGCACCTACGATATCTACTAATCCGGCTTTGTTTACTTTGTAATTCACCACTTTGGCGGCTAATCGGATAGAGTTGATGATTCGAGATAATTCTCCTGTTGAATATTGAAACGAATTTTGGTGTTCAATGATAAATTCGCCTAAGGTTCTATTTCTTTCTTCCATTTCGAAAACGATGTAGTTGTGTTTAAGGCACAAATATCGGTAAATTTGTGAAATCAGAGAATTAATTTGAAAAGATGTTTAACTTAATTTTACTTTTGTAAAAAATTTGAAAAAATGATTATCAGAAAAGCCACCAAAAACGACATGTCTTCGGTTTTAGAATTGATTCAGGAATTAGCCACTTTTGAAAAAGAGCCTGATGCTGTTGTGGTTACTATTGATGATTTAATTCGGGACGGTTTTTCGGAAAATCCGCTTTTTCAATGCTTTGTTGCCGAAGTTGAAAACGAGATTATAGGAATGGCTTTGTACTATTATCGTTATTCGACTTGGAAAGGAAAAACCATCCATTTAGAAGATTTAATTGTAAAAGAAAACAAACGCGGAACAGGTGTCGGATTTGCGCTTTACAAAGAAATCATCAAACAAGGAAAATCCGAAAATGTCCGCCGAATCGAATGGAACGTTCTGGATTGGAACACAACAGCCATCGAATTCTATGAAAAATCGGGTGCTAAAGTTTTAGGCGATTGGCGTGTGGTGCATATGGATGAAAACGGAATTACTAATTTTTTAAACGAATAAATCATTTTTGGAACACAGATTTTAAAAATTTTAGAAATTTCTATAATCTGTGTTCCTAATACAAACACAACTAACTTTTAAGATGAAAATATTCAAATTTGGAGGTGCATCGGTTAAAGATGCCGAAGGCGTAAAAAATGTATTACATGTTTTAAACACGGTAGGACACGAAGATGTTTTGTTGGTAATTTCTGCCATGGGAAAAACCACGAATGCTTTAGAAGTAGTCATCAAAAATTACTTTGATAAATCGAAGGAATTACATGCCTCGCTTCAGGAAGTTCGCAAGTACCACAACCAAATTTTATTAGACTTATTTGAAGACGAAGAGCACGATGTGTTTTTTGATGTCAACGCGCATTTTGATGATTTAGAATATTTTATTCGTAGTAATAAATCGCCAAATTATAGCTTTGTTTATGATCAAGTAGTGAGTATTGGAGAATTAGTTTCTACCACAATTGTAAGCCATTATTTCAATTATAGCGGTTTAAAAAACAATTGGATTGATGTTCGTCCATTAATCAAAACCGATAATAATTACCGTGATGCGCAAGTAGATTGGGAAACCACTCAAAAATTGATTTCGAAAGGCGTTAAAAAGAAAACCTTAAACATCACACAAGGATTTTTAGGTTCAGATGAAAATAATTTCACCACAACTTTAGGTCGTGAAGGTTCAGATTATACCGCTGCGATTTTTGCCTATTGTTTAGGTGCGGAAAGCGTTACCATTTGGAAAGACGTTCCTGGAGTTTTAAATGCCGATCCAAGATATTTTGAAAATGCGGTTTTGTTGAACCAAATTTCCTATAGAGAAGCGATTGAGTTAGCGTTTTACGGAGCTTCGGTTATTCACCCGAAAACGTTACAACCTTTACAGAAAAAGGAAATTCCGTTATATGTAAAATCGTTTATTAACCCAACATTGGCAGGAACAAGAATTTCAAGAGGTTTGGATTTAGAACCGAAAACATCTTGTTTTATCGTTAAGAAAAACCAGTTGTTATTATCGTTATCGTCAATTGATTTCGATTTTATCATGGAAAATCACATTAGTGAGATATTTGCTTTATTTGCGAAATTCAAAGTAAAAGTGAATTTAATTCAAAATACGGCAATTAGTTTCTCGGTTTGTATCGAAGATAAATACAACACTTTTGAAGAATTGCGAAAAGTTTTGGCTAAAAAATTCAAAGTTTCGTATAACGAAAATGTATCGCTGTACACCATCAGACATTTTGATGAAAACGCTGCTAAAGTAGTTGAAACAAACAAAACAGTATTGTTACGTCAAATTTCGAGAGAAACGATGCAGGTGATAACGAAGGAGTAGTTTTTAATGTGTCAATTAATAGAAATATTTTTCCTAACTTTATAAAAAGTTAAGCCATGAAAATCAAAGATTTAGATAAATATACGAATGCCGAAAAAATTCTTTTAGCAGAAGAACTTTGGGAAAGTGTTTCGAAAGAAAAATTAGAGTTGTCTGATACAATGAAACAAGAATTAGACCGAAGAATTTCATTGGTAGAAGAAGACAAAACCGAGTTTTACACTTGGGAAGATGTTAAAAATGCATTGAAAAAAAACAGAAATGCATAAACTTATATTTTCAAAAGAAGCGCTTCTCGATATTGAACAGATTGCCATTTGGTATGAAGAACAAAGAGAAGGCTTATCTTATGATTTTGAACTTTGTTTAGAAGAAAGCGTTAGCCAAATTTTTAGAAATCCTGAACTTTTTCAAGTTAGATACAAAAACGTAAAAGTTAGATTTATTAAACGATTTCCTTATGGAGTTCACTATTTGGTAAATTTGGATAAAATCATAGTAATTGGAGTGTTTCACACTTCTCGTTCCCCAATTGATTGGTCAAAAAGATTGAAATAATAAACTTTCCAACAATAAATACTACTTTTGAAGATTCGGAGTTATAGTATTTATGCAAAAAATTGTTTTTTTAGCGGGATTTTTGTTGTGTTTTTTGAGCGGATTTGCTCAAGAGACGTTACAATCCTATCCAACTAAAAAAATTGCCTTTTCAAAAGATACGATTTCAATTGAAAAATTCAGTTTAAACAATTCCTTTTTTGAAATCAAAGACAAAAATGGAAAAGTCATTGACACTAGTTTTTACAAAGTAAATTTCCAAAAAGGAACGGTAATTTTCATCAAAGAAATCAACACTTCTGACTCTCTAATTGTTCGCTATTCGAAATTTCCTGAGTTTTTAACCAAAACCTATTCGATTTACGATGACGACAAAGTAGTTTCGAACGAAGCGGGAAAATTAGTCGTTTTCAAAAAAGACAAGAACACCAAATTCAAACCTTTCGATGGATTGAATACGTCAGGAAGTATTACGCGTGGCGTTACGGTTGGAAACAATCAAAATACGGTGGTGAACTCGAATTTAGATTTGCAAATCACAGGAAAAATTTCAGACAAAGTGAGTTTGCGAGCTTCGATTCAAGACAGTAATATTCCATTGCAAGAAAGCGGTTATTCACAAAAACTGGATGAGTTTGACCAAATTTTCATCGAATTATTTTCCGATAAATGGAACATTCGAGCGGGAGATTTATTTCTGGAAAATCGAAAATCTGCTTTCTTGAATTTTAACAAAAAAGTACAAGGTTTAGCCACTCGTTTCACTTTTGGAACACCTGATAAAAATACGGAAGTCATTGCTTCTGGTGCTTTGGTTCGCGGACAATATGCCCGAAGTTCGTTCGTTGGACAAGAAGGAAATCAAGGTCCGTATAAATTGCGAGGGAATAATAACGAATTGTATGTTTTAGTAATTTCAGGTTCGGAACGGGTTTATGTCAACGGAATTTTGAAAACTCGTGGAGAAAACAATGATTACATCATCGATTACAACGCAGGAGAAATTATCTTCACTTCGTTATTTCCGATTACTTCCGAAATGCGAATCAATGTTGAATATCAATATACCGATAGAAATTTCACTCGATTTATTACTTATGGCGGGATTTCGCATGAGCGAGAAAATTGGCAAATTGGTGGTTATGTGTATTCGGAAAGTGATGTAAAAAATCAGCCGTTGCAACAAAATTTATCTCAAGAACAAATTGATATTTTGCAAAACGCAGGCGATGACATTTCCCAAATGAACGGACCTTCAGCATATTTAGACACATATTCTGAAAATAAAATTTTATATCGAAAAGTGATTATTGGCGCTGTTGAAGTATTTGAATATTCGAATAATCCTATAGACGAATTATACAATGTGCGTTTTTCATTGGTTGGAAATAACCAAGGAAATTACATTTTAGCTAACAATCAAACAGTTGGGAAAATTTATGAATATGTCGAGCCAATAGCTGGAATTCCGCAAGGAAATTACGAACCGATTGTACGATTGATTGCACCTACAAAAATTCAAATGGCAACAGTTTTAGGAAAATACAATCCGAGTGAGAAAACCCTTTTAGATTTTGAAGCAGCAATAAGTAACAACGACCAAAATTTATATTCGAATTTAAATGACAATAACAACAAAGGTTTTGCCGGAAAATTCAATGGAAAACAACGCCTTTTTGACGGAAAAACTAAGATTGATGCCTTTGCGAACTATCAGTTGGTGCAAAAAAATTTTAAAACCATTGAACGTTTGTACAACATCGAATTTAATAGAGATTGGAATATTACTTCCACTTTGTTAGGCAATCAAAGTTTTTTGACTTCGGGATTGGATTTTAATTTCAACAACAAAGGAAAAGCGATTTATCAGTTTGAAAATTTAACTTTTGGCGAAGCTTTTTCGGGAAATAAACACACTTTATCCGGAAG
>NZ_JAKLJH010000026.1 GCF_023151265.1 Flavobacterium sp. | reverse complement strand
AAGATGGTGAAAAGCCAGATCCTATGAATATGATGCCAAAACAATTTGTTATCAAAAACAGAACTGAATTGCATTACAGTCAGGCAGATGTTAAAGCAGCTGATTTGTATAAAGATTTACACAAATTAACAGTTGATTTCTTTAAAGACCCTAAATTAGGTTTAGCTTTTACTGCTTTTTATGTTTTGTCAATGTTAGCTCTTGCATTTCACTTATGGCATGGTTTTCAAAGTGCTTTCCAATCTCTAGGGGTTAATAGTTCTAAATTAACGCCTGTAATTAAGTTTTTCGGAAAAGCATTCGCAATTATAGTTCCGCTATTATTTGCAATTATTCCTATTATCTTACACTTTAAAAAATAATCAACATCAGTATATATTATGAAGTTAGATTCTAAAATACCAGCTGGTCCATTAAAAGATAAATGGACCGATCATAAAAACCACTTGAAATTAGTTGCTCCAAATAATAGACCAAAAATCGATATTATTGTAGTAGGAACTGGTTTAGCAGGTGCTTCTGCTGCTGCTTCTCTTGGAGAAATGGGATATAATGTAAAAGCATTCTGTTTTCAAGATTCTCCTCGTCGTGCTCACTCAATTGCGGCTCAAGGAGGTATTAATGCAGCAAAAAATTATCAAAATGATGGTGATAGCGTTTACCGTCTTTTTTATGATACTATTAAAGGTGGTGACTACCGTGCGCGTGAAGCAAACGTTCACCGTTTAGCTGAAGTTTCGGGTAACATCATTGATCAATGTGTGGCACAAGGTGTTCCTTTTGCTCGCGAATATGGCGGAATGTTAGATAACCGTTCGTTTGGTGGAACGCAAGTACAACGTACTTTTTATGCTGCCGGACAAACAGGTCAACAATTATTATTAGGAGCGTATTCTGCTTTATCAAGACAAATCGGGTTAGGACGTGTAAAAATGTACAATCGTCATGAAATGTTAGATATTGTTAAAGTTGATGGAAAAGCTCGTGGAATTATCGCTCGTAACTTAATCACTGGAGAAATCGAAAGACATTCGGCTCACGCAGTTGTTATTGCTTCTGGAGGTTACGGAAACGTATATTTCCTTTCTACAAATGCAATGGGAAGTAATGTAACGGCTGGATGGAAAATCCACAAACAAGGAGCATTATTCGCTAATCCATGTTATGTACAAATTCACCCAACATGTATTCCTGTTCACGGAACAAATCAGTCAAAATTAACGTTGATGTCTGAATCGTTACGTAACTCAGGACGTATTTGGGTTCCAAAGAAAAAAGAAGATGCAGAAGCAATTAGAGCTGGGAAATTAAAACCAACTCAAATTGCTGAAGAAGATAGAGATTACTACTTAGAAAGAAGATATCCTGCGTTTGGAAACTTAGTTCCTCGTGACGTAGCTTCAAGAGCTGCAAAAGAGCGTTGTGATGCTGGTTACGGAATCGAAGCGAATGATACTAACGAGGGAGTTTACTTAGATTTCTCTACTGAAATTCAAACAAAAGGTAAACAAGCTGCTTACGCAAAAGGAAATCATAATCCAACCGCTGAAGAAATTACAGCTTTAGGAAAACAATGGTTAGAAGAGAAATATGGTAACTTGTTTACTATGTATCAAAAAATCACGGATGAGAATCCTTATGAAACACCAATGAAAATTTACCCAGCGGTTCACTATACAATGGGTGGTGTTTGGGTGGATTATAACTTACAATCTACAATTCCAGGTTGTTTCGTAGCGGGTGAGGCTAACTTCTCAGACCACGGAGCTAACCGTTTAGGAGCTTCGGCTTTAATGCAAGGTTTAGCAGATGGATATTTCGTTTTACCTTACACGATTTCTAACTATTTAGCTGATGAAATTAGAACTGGTAAAATCTCAACAGATTCTCCAGAATTCGCTGAAGCAGAAGCAAGAGTGAAAGATTCAATTAGCAAATTTTTAAACAACAACGGTTCTAAATCGGTTGACTATTTCCATAAAAAATTAGGTTTGATTATGTGGAATAAAGTAGGAATGGGAAGAAATGAAGCTGGTTTAAAAGAGGCTATTGCAGAAATTGCTCAATTAAAAGAAGATTTCTATAAAGATGTTTACGTTCCTGGAAGTGCAGACGAGTTAAATCCTGAGTTAGAAAAAGCATTAAGAGTTGCCGATTTCATCGAATTAGGTCAATTAATGGCAATGGATGCTTTACAACGTAAAGAATCTTGTGGAGGTCACTTCCGTGAAGAATATCAAGATGCTGAAGGTGAAACTTTACGTGATGACGAAAACTTCAAATTTGTTGGAGCTTGGGAATACAAAGGTGATGACATAAGCAAAGAAGAACTTCACAAAGAAGAATTGAAATACGAAGAAATTAAAATTGCAGCTAGAAATTACAAATAATAGATTATGAGTGCAGCAAAAAATATCAATATAAACCTTAAAATTTGGCGTCAAAAGAACGCTAGTTCAAAAGGTAGCATGGAAACTTATAAATTAGATAATGTTTCTACTGCAAGTTCATTTTTGGAAATGTTAGACCAATTAAACGAGCAATTAATTAACGAAAGAAAAGAGCCAGTAGCATTTGATCATGACTGTCGTGAAGGAATTTGCGGTATGTGTTCTTTATACATCAACGGGCGTGCTCACGGACCTGATACTGGAATTACAACGTGTCAGTTACACATGAGAATGTTCAACGATGGTGATACAATTTACATCGAACCTTGGAGAAGTAAAGCTTTCCCTGTTATTAAAGATTTAGTAGTAGATAGAACAGCTTTCGATAGAATTCAACAAGCTGGTGGTTTCGTATCGGTAAACACTTCTGGTAACACGATTGATGCTAATTCAATTCCTGTTCCTAAAGACGATGCAGACAAAGCGTTTGAAGCAGCAGCTTGTATTGGATGTGGAGCTTGTGTGGCAACTTGTAAAAATGGTTCTGCGATGTTATTCGTTGGAGCAAAAGTATCGCAATATGCTTTATTACCACAAGGTAAAGTAGAAGCTACACAACGTGTGTTAAACATGGTACGTCAAATGGACGAAGAAGGATTCGGAAATTGTACAAACACTGGAGCATGTGAAATCGAATGTCCAAAAGGAATTTCGTTAGAAAACATCGCTCGTATGAATAGAGAATTTTTAAAAGCTTCTGTGAAGTAATTCATTGAAACTTCAAAATAATAAAAACGCATTCATTTATTTGGATGCGTTTTTTTGTACTTTTAATAAAAATTTTATCCAATGAAAATCGCACTTTTTCAAACCAAATTAGCTTGGGAAAACCCAGAAATCAATCGAACATTCATCGAAGAATATTTTCTAAATGAAGACGAGTCATTTGATTTATTTGTTTTGCCTGAAATGTTTACTTCAGGTTTTACCATGAATCCATCTACTGTAGCTGAAACTATGGAAGGCGAAACAATGACTTGGTTAAAAGATTTATCGAAAAAAAAAACATGTGCCATTGCAGGAAGTTTAGTCATCAAAGAAAATGATAATTTTTACAACCGCATGGTTTTTGTTTTTCCATCTGGCGAAGTGCAGTTTTACAACAAAAGACACTTGTTTACTTTAGCTGGCGAGGAAAAAGTGTATACAAAAGGAACTGAAAAAGTAATCGTAAACTATAATAATTGGAACATTTGCCTACAAATTTGCTACGATTTACGTTTTCCAGTTTTTGCTAGAAACACTGAAAATTACGATTTGTTATTGTACGTTGCCAATTGGCCAAAACCACGAATTAACGCTTGGGATGCATTATTAAAAGCGCGTGCCATTGAAAATATATGTTATACCATTGGAGTTAATAGAATAGGAGAAGACGCTAATAAATTAGAATATCCTGGACACTCTCAAGCTTTTGATTATTTAGGTAATCAAATGGTGGATTGTGATGATGAGTTAGGTGTTTTTATCTTCGATTTAGATAAAAGTACTCAGAATGAAGCTAGAGCTAAATTCAATTTTCTAAACGATAAAGATGATTTTGAAATTCGCTAATCTAAGATAAAATCTTGTTCAACATCCCAGTTTGCCCTAACGTCAATCAGCTTTGGAAAATAGATGATTTCTTCGGCTTGTTTTTTAGCTAAGTAATTTCCAGTAGTCCATTCATTGTCTGAATTATCATCGTAAATAATTCTTATCGTATATAATTTAGGCTCTATAGTCTCAAAATAAATACTGGTTTCTTTTGTAGATGTGGCTTTGTATAAAACTTCGTTTTTGTCCATTAACTCAATAATGAATGGAAAGCGCTTATTATTTATTAAGTTTATCTTTAAATTTCCGTAATCTGCTAGCTGTTTGGTTGAAAAATTATATTTCAAACTGTCATTAGTAGTTTCATAAAAATCTTTAATGGCACCAGGTAGCAATTCCATCGTATATTTTTCATCTTCTTCTTTTTTGAAATCAAAAACAATTTCTTCTTCAAATTCAATAATTCTTGAAGTGAATTTAACGGCTACTGAATCTTTATTTCGCAATATAATTTTTGATTCATCAATAGAAGTTAAAGGTGTTTTTGATTTAAGTGTAAAAGAATCTCTGAAAGCTAAAATTCCTCCTGTTTTCTTTTCAATTGTAAGAGAATCTGATTCTTTTAAGTCTTTTAATTTTGCAATAAAGTTTTTAGAGTAAGTTCCATTGGTAATAGCGATTTCTAAGGAATCCATTTTTACATTTGGGAAGAAAATTTGTACCGAGTCTTTATTCTTTTCAGGATATTTCATTATTCTTATAGGAACTTCTTTATTGTTGTATTTGGTTGTGATTTTTGTATTTTTAAAATCACCTTCATATCCTAAAAAAAGCTTGTTATTGCTTTCTTGAGTAGGTTTGTCTGCTTTGAAAGGTTTTTTCTCTTGAAACAATTCCAACTCAAACATATCAGACGTTGGAATAGTAATAGGGAAATCTAAAAAACCAATTTTATCAATCGCAGGATTGTAAATATTGTTATTTGATTTGTCTTTCATGGCCACAATTTTGTAAGTACCTTCTTTTAAATTTTCTAAAGAAAATACTTTTAAACTGTCTAAAGTGTTTGTTATGTATAAAGGAGTTTCTTTATAAACCGTTGAATCGGTAAAAGTTTTCGCATCATATAGCATTACACTTACAAAATTATCTGGTTTTTGTTCGAATGCATCTTTTATTTTTCCAACAACAGTTAAAGAATCTACATAACTACCTGTAGAAAACACATATTTGAATTGCGAATACGGATTACCTTCATTGTTATCAGTAATACTTTGACCAAAATTAAAGCTATATGTTGTGTTAGGTTGTAATGTGTCTAAAATTTTAATTGAAATAAATTTGCTAGCACTTCCTTGTGGTACAATTACAGGTTGTTTTTTCATTGGAGGCGAAATAATCAATTGTTTGTTAATGTCTTTAACTTTGATTAATTCATCAAAAGAGATTTTAATTTCGTTTCCTTTAAAATTTGTTTTAAAATTTTCTGGTGAACTGTTAGTAATTGAAGGCGCTATAGTGTCTTTGGCACCACCGGTTATAGTTCCTCTTTTGGCACAATTGGTTAATAATAAAAGGCTTGCCAATAAAAAGGCTATGTTTTTTAATTTTGTCATCTTTTCAAATAATGGTGTTACAAAATAACAACTATAATTAGTGCAAACATACAATTTTTAGGAATTTTTATGAAAGAGTGTAGGCAATTGTGATGATACTAACTTTACTGTTTGGAATTTTTAACAAAGCTTTTGCACAGGCTTCCAAAGTAGCTCCAGAAGTTAAAACGTCGTCAATAAGTAAAAAGTGTTTGTTGGAATCAGCTTCGGTGAAATTTACATCAAATAAAGCATTGCTCACATCTTTCCTGCTTTCTTTGTCTTTTTTAGTTTGTGTTTTTGAATAACGACTTCTATATAGTAATGAATCGTTAAGAGGAATTTTTAGTTCTTCGGATAATGCTTCACAAAAAGTGATTACCTGATTGTAACCTCGTTCTTCTAATCTTTTTTTATGTAGCGGAACCGGAATTATTTCAGTAATGGTTTTAATTTGATTGACAGCTTCTAGATCTTTTGCATACCTTTTTCCTAGAAGTGTTCCAATTTCTTGATGATTTTTATATTTTAAGTTGTGAATTAAATTTTGTACAATACCTTTGTGGTGAAAATAGAGCATCGATGCGCTAAATTCAATTGGGACTATGCCATAAAATTTTTTTGTCGTATCATTGCTTTCCAAAAAATGATGTTTTGTATAAGGTAAGTTATGATTACATTCGCTACAAATAATAGTTTCATTATGAAGTAGCAATGAATTACAACCCAAACAAAGTTTTGGAAAAAGTAAGTTTATCAGATATTTTAGCATTTTATCGATTAATTATATCAATATTAACATTTTTGAATAAATTTATAAAAAAGTTTATAAAATGACACGTAGAAAGAACAAAATAACTAAAATTAGCATCTTGATTTTGATGCTGTTAACGTTGTTCTTTGGTGTGAAATATTATAAAACTTCAGACGATTTTAACAACTACATAGAAACTTCAGATTTAGAGAATAAAGTTTTAGAAAGTCAGTTAACTGAAATTCTACACAAGTATGATTCTTTAAGTGTGAAAAACAAAATCGATAGTTTAAGATTTGATGAGCAACTTAAATTAGTTCAATCTGGAAAAACCTCAAAACAAGTTTCTAGATTTAATTCAATTGAAGATTCTATAGTGTTTTTTGCTAAACAGCAACAAATTTCTAAAGAGATTACTTTAAAAACTAATGCTATTACTAGTCCAAAAGTAGTTAGTAAAACAGCTCAACTTACAGCCTTAAATGTTAACGCCAAAGGGGTTAAAATTTATTCTGATGCTTATAAAATGAGTGAAGCTAAAATTCAACAATTAAGAGTTTGTTTTACTTTAGAAGAAAACCAATTGATTAATTCTGGCAATAAAACTATTTATGTGCAAGTAGTTAATCCTAAAAATCAAATTATTTCTTCTGGAGATACTTCTGTAGAGTCGGATACCAATATCAAATTACAATACAGCGCATCTGTTAGTACTAATTATCAAAAGAAAGATACTGATGTTTGTACTTATGTAGATTTAGAAAAAAACAAGACTATTAAAGGTAAATACAAAATCAATATCTATCACGATTTTGTTAAAATTGGTACTGCAATTTTCGAATATTAATAATTCTTATTTTTATTCCTTAATTTCTTTTCTTTATTTCATTCCTATTTTTACTTTTGCACTATGGCAAAACAAGATGATATTTTCAAAAATGTAGTTTCGCATGCAAAAGAGTACGGATTTATATTTCCGTCTAGCGAAATTTACGACGGTTTAAGTGCGGTTTATGATTACGCACAAAATGGTGTGGAGTTAAAAAAGAACATCCGTGAATACTGGTGGCAATCTATGGTGCAAATGCACGAAAATATTGTAGGATTAGACGCTGCAATTTTAATGCATCCAACCACTTGGAAAGCTTCTGGACACGTTGATGCGTTTAACGATCCATTAATCGATAATAAAGATTCTAAAAAAAGATACCGTGCCGATGTTTTAATTGAGGATTATGCCGAAAAATTAAATCAAAAAGCACAAAAAGAAATCGACAAAGCACGTGAGCGTTTTGGGGCTTCATTTGATGAAGAACAATACAAAACAACGAATCCTCGTGTGATGGAATATTTGTCTAAAAAGAAAGAAATTCTGGAAAGAATGGCGCGTTCTTTAGAGACAGAAAACCTTGCCGATGTTAAAGCCTTAATCGAAGAATTAGAAATTGCTTGTCCGGAAAGTGGTTCAAAAAATTGGACAGATGTAAAGCAATTCAACTTAATGTTCGGGACCAAATTAGGTGCTTCTGCTGAAAACGCAATGGATTTATACCTTCGTCCAGAAACGGCTCAAGGTATTTTCGTAAACTTCTTAAACGTTCAAAAAACAGGTCGTATGAAAATCCCTTTTGGAATTGCTCAAACGGGTAAAGCGTTTAGAAACGAGATTGTTGCTAGACAATTTATCTTCCGTATGCGTGAGTTTGAACAAATGGAAATGCAGTTTTTCGTTAAACCAGGAGAAGAAATGAAATGGTACGAATACTGGAAAACTACACGTTTAAATTGGCATTTATCGCTTGGATTAGGGAAATCAAACTACCGTTTCCACGACCACGAGAAATTAGCGCATTATGCAAACGCTGCTGCAGATATCGAATTCAATTTCCCTTTCGGATTCAAAGAATTAGAAGGAATTCACTCGAGAACGGATTTCGATTTGAAAGCACACGAACAATTTTCAGGTAAAAAATTACAATATTTTGATAACGATACGAATTCAAACTACACGCCTTATGTGGTAGAAACTTCGGTTGGGTTAGACAGAATGTTTTTAGCGGTTTTCTCAAACTCACTACAAGAAGAAGTATTAGAAGATGGTTCTACAAGAACAGTTTTACGTTTACCTTCGGTATTAGCGCCAACAAAAGCAGCTGTTTTACCATTGGTTAAAAAAGACGGTTTACCAGAAGTAGCGCGTAAAATTATCGATGATTTAAAATGGGATTTCAACGTAGCGTATGATGAAAAAGACGCAGTTGGAAGACGTTACAGAAGACAAGATGCTCTTGGAACACCATTCTGTATTACTGTGGATCATCAAACATTAGAAGATGAAACGGTAACGATTCGTCACAGAGATTCAATGCAACAAGATAGAGTGAAGATTTCACAATTACGCGATATCATCAACAATGAAGTTTCGATGAGAAATTGGTTGATGAAAATGTAGTTGGAGGTACGAAATACAAAGTACGAAATACAAAGTAAAAAACCTCAAATTTCATTTGAAATTTGAGGTTTTTATTTTTAAAGTTATTTCTACTGCGACTGAATACTGCGACTGTAAACTACTCACTCAAAGCATTCCAGCCTCTTGCTTTCAATTCGATCTTCGTATTTGCTCTTGTGATTAAATGATTTCCTTCAGTAGCTGCGACCATGTGTCCGATTACGGTGAAATTTGGATTCCCTTTGATTTTATCAAAATCTTCCATTTTAATCGTGAAAAGTAATTCGTAATCTTCGCCACCGCTTAACGCTACTGTTGTGATGTCTAAATTAAATTCTTCACACACATTAATCAATTGTGGATCCACAGGAATTTTCTCTTCGTATAAATTGCAACCTACATTACTTTGTTTGCACAAATGTAAAATCTCCGACGATAAACCATCCGAAATATCAATCATAGCGGTTGGTTTAATTTCTAGTTTTTCTAGTAATTCTTTAATGTCGTTACGAGCTTCTGGTTTTAACTGACGCTCGATTAAATACGTATAATCATCTAAAACCGGTTGGTTGTTTGGATTTACTTGAAACACTTGTTTTTCGCGTTCCAACACTTGCAATCCCATGTAAGCTGCACCAATATCACCTGAAACTACTAATAAATCGTTTTCTTCTGCGCCATTTCTGTATACGATATCTTCTAAATTTGCTTCACCAATAGCGGTAATGCTAATAATTAATCCTTTTTGCGAAGAAGTTGTATCGCCACCAATGACATCTACATTGTAAATTTTAGAAGCTAACGTTATTCCTTCAAACAATTCTTCCAAAGCTTCCAAAGGAAAGCGATTCGAAACCGCTACCGAAACCGTAATTTGAGTAGGAGTTGCGTTCATCGCACAAATATCAGATACATTGGCAACAACAGCTTTGTATCCTAAGTGTTTTAACGGCATGTAAGCCAAATCAAAATGAACGCCTTCAACTAATAAATCGGTTGAAATTACCGCTTTTTTATCGCCAAAATTCAATACCGCGGCATCGTCACCAATGCTTTTTAGTGTTGATTCTTGATTGATAGTAAAGTTTTTAGTTAAGTGTTCAATTAAGCCAAATTCGCCTAATTGCGATAAACTGGTTCTTGATTGGTCTTTATTTTCTAACATGGATTATTTTTTTGCAAAAGTACGATTTTATTGTGATACAAATGTTTTAACGCAAAGTCACGCAAAGTTTTTTCGCAAAGTATCGCAAAGTTTTCTAAACCACATAAGGGATATAAGTAAATCTCTGTGAAACGCTGTGTTGACTTCGTGTGGCTCTGTGTAATAACTCCCCACTTCTAACTCCCAGCTTCCAATTCTTTTAGCTTCTCATAAATCAAACTCGTTTCATAGCCTTTACGAAGTAAGAAATCGACGAACTTTTTGTTCTTTTTTGGACCTTTTCGTTCGGTGATGTTGTTCCAATTTTTTTCAGCTAATTGATGAAAATTTTCTAAATACGTGGCTTCAGGAATTTCTTTTAAGGCAATTGTGATGATGCGAGAGGAGATATTTCGAAACTTCAATTCGTTCACAATGCGGTTTTTACCCCAAAATTTATAGTTGTGCTTGCCTCGAACAAAACTTTGTGCAAAACGTTCTTCGTTGATGAAATTATTTTCGATTAGATAAGTTAGAACTTCTTCTTTTTCAGAAGAATTAACCGAAAACGAATGTAATTTTTCTTCCACTTCTTTATAACAACGCTCTTGATACGCGCAGTAATATTCCATCTTAGAATAGATTTCTTTTAAGGAAAAAGTGGATTTATTAGTTTTCAATTCGTTAACAATTTAATAATGCAATAAATATTTCATAATCAAAAAATTATGATTTATCTTTGTTGGCTTTTTTTTTAGCAAAGAAGCATAATCAAACCAAATCTAATATTTTCATTCAAAGTTATGAAATTAAAATTACTTATTGTTGCGTTATTTTGCTCGGTTTTAGGGTGGGGACAGACTACATTAGCAAATTATAAATTTGAAAATAATTTAACAGTTGAAGCTGGAGCTATTGGTTCTCCTGTTCTAACATTTTCAATAGCACCAACTTACAATGCTGGTGTAACAGGTGTGGCTTTGAGTACAGGAACTGCTGCTAGTGCAAATGGTGCTTTTGTTGAAATCACAATCTCAACAACTGGTTATTCTGGTATAACAGTCAGTTGGGCAGGAAGAACGTCTAATGCAACAACACCAGGTAGTTGGGTTTTAACAGGAGATTCTGGTTCTGGTTATGGATCATCAATTTACACACAAAGTTTAACTACTTCATTTGTCAATACTGGTAATGTTGCATTGTCCTCAGCTTTTGATAATAATTCTTCAATTAAGTTAAGAATAACTTCAACAAATCCTTCCTTAAGAAATTTAAGGATAGATGATTTAATTATTAGTGGAACCCCAGCTTCCTCAAACACCATCACTACAACTACTCCAATTGTTGGTAGTCCGTTTTGTGTAACGGCTTCAGCTGGAGCATCGGTTTCAGTGCCTTTTACAAGTTCGGGAACTTTTACAAGTAATACATATACCGCACAATTATCAAACGCTGCAGGAAGTTTTGCTTCTCCAGTAAACATAGGAACACTTGTAAGTGATGCTAATAGTGGTACAATTTCGGCAACAATACCTGCAAATACTGCAACTGGAACGGGTTATTTAATTAGAGTTGTTTCTAACGGACCAGCAGTAACTGGTTCAAGTACGGCTGCTTTTACGATAAATTTAGCCGGTAATAGTATTGCGCCAGTAGCTACTCAAAATGTTTTTGAAAGCGCTAATGGAACTACACTTACAGTAACAGAAACATCAACGCCTTCTTCAAGACAATGGTATTATGCAACAGTTAGTGGCGGACCATATACTAATTTAATCGGGGGTGCAACAGGAGCTACTTATGTGCCTAATTTTGCTACTGCAGGAACTTATTATGTAGTTTGTGTTTCTACTTTTGCTTGTGGAGCTATTACTTCAAATCAAGTGCAAATTAATGTAACAGCTGCACCAACAGGTTGTACCGATTTGTTTATTTCAGAATATATCGAAGGAAGCGGTAATAATAAAGCAATTGAAATTTATAATCCAACAGCAGCACCAATTAATTTAGCTACTTACGATTTAGTTTATTATAGTAATGGAAGTGGAACTGTATCAGGAACGTTTGCATTATCAGGAACAATTCCTGCTTATGGTACTCATGTTGTGAGTAATTCAAGCGCTTCTGCTGCAATTTTAGCATTATCAAACCAAACAACAGCTGGTGTAGTCTTGACTTTTAATGGTGATGATGCTGTTGTTTTGAGAAAATCTAGTGTAAGTATCGATGTTATTGGACAAATAGGCACAGACCCAGGAGCGGAATGGGGTGCAGGAAATCAGTCAACAGCAGATAATACCTTAATAAGAAATTTTGCTATTCAAATAGGAGATGCTAATGGAGCAGATGCTTTTAATCCAGCAACAGAATGGACAGGTTTTGCAACGGATTATATTTCAGATTTAGGAACTCATGCTAACTCATGTGCGCCACCAATGCCTGAAATAAATGTACAAGGAAATTCAGTTACGATTCTTGATGGCGATACTACTCCAATTGTAGGTGATGATACTAATTTTGGTTCGGCTGACATTTCAGGTGGAACAATTGTAAAAACATTTACTATTCAGAATACAGGAACTGCTATTTTGAATATTGGTGCGATTTCGTTTACTGGTACTCATGGTACTAATTTCACAGTAACAACTCCGCCATCAGCAACTGTTGCTATTGGAGGTTCAACAACGTTCCAAGTAACATTTGATCCAACAATCGTAGGAGCTCATAACGCAGAGATATCAATTGTGAATGATGATGTAAATGAAAATCCATATAACTTTGCAATCACAGGAAATGGATTTGCAACGCCTAATATTGTGTTGAGTTCTTCTAATCCAGCCGTTGCTGCATCTAACATAACACAAGGAACTACAAATAACGTTATTTATGCATTTAATTTAGCAGTAACTAATGCTGACGCTACTTTAAATAATGTAGTTTTTAATACTTCGGGAAGTTATGCGGCTTCAAATATTACAAACTTTAAATTGTGGTATTCAACAGATGCGACTTTCAATAGTGCAACTGATACAACTTTAGATAACGAAACAGCTGCTTTAGGAGCTGGAGCACACACTTTTACTGGTTTTACAAGATTAATTACAAACGGTAGCACAGGATACTTTTTTATTACAACAGATATTCCATGTACTTCAACGGCTGGAAATACAATTGTTGTAGATGCCATTACAACAGCAGATTTAACATTTGTGTTAGGGAATAAATCGGGAACAGCTTTTGCTAGTGGAACACATACAATTCAAAGCGCTATTCCAAATAATGTAACAGGAGCAGTTACTTCTGTATGTGAAAATGGTACCGCAACAATTAGCTGGACAGCTCCGGCAGGTTGTAGCGATAATGTGTTAGTATTTGCTACTAACGGAACGTTTACTGCTGCAATTCCAACAGGGAATGGTGGTGCTTATACAGATAATGTTGTTTTTGGTTCAGGAACAGCTTTTGATGGAGGTTTTACTGTTTTTAAAGGAACGGGTACATCTGTAACTGTGACTGGATTGACAAATGGAACAACATATAGATTTAAAATTTTTACTAGAAACGATTTAAATTGGAGTAATGGTGTAGAAGTAACTTGTACACCAACTTTAGCATATTGTGCTTCAGGCGCTACTAATACAGCTGATTCTGAAATTGAAAATGTAACGTTAGTAGGATATTCTACTACGATTTCAAATAATACAACAAATGCTTGTACTACAGGTGTAAATAATTACACAGCCATGAGTGCTGATTTACAAGTTGGCGGAACTTATACGGTTGCGGTTGAATTTGGAGATTGTGATGGAGGAACGCAATATGATGGCGCAGGAGGAGTTTGGATTGATTGGAATAACGATGGTGATTTTCTTGATGCTAATGAAACTATTGGTACGGCTTTAGTTGCTGTTTCTGGAGGAAATGTAATTCAAAACTTTACAATTAATGTTCCAGGTGGTCAACCAATTGGAAATTATAGAATGAGAATTGTTCAAACAGAAGGTGGTACATTAGGAACAATCAATCCATGTGGAACGTTTGCTTATGGTTCAACAGAAGATTATACTGTTCAGGTTGTAAACGCTTGTATTCCTACTCATACGGTTACAACTTTTACGCCAACATCTGGTCCAGTAGGAACAGAAGTTACTATTAATGGTACTGGTTTAACAGGTGCAACAGTAGCTTTTTCAGGTATTAATGCAACAATTGTTTCTAATACCGGAACTCAAATGGTGGTTGTTATTCCTGCGGGTGCTACTACAGGAATGTTGTCTGTAAGAGATGCTCAACCTTGTGCTATTGATAATGTTTACACAATTATATCAAGTGATGTGACTTCATGTGAAGGAATTGCAGTTACTACAGATTTGATTATTTATGATATTCATGACGAAGAAACTGGTTCGGGAGGATTTATAACATTATACAATGGGACTGCTACTACTGTAGATTTAACAAATTATAGTATTTGGAGAACATCTGTTCATGATGATGGAAACGAAGTTGATTACGCTAATTTAACAGGAACAATTGCTCCAGGAGCTTTAGGAATACTAAAAGTTTCTGTAGGTAGTTGTGGACCAGCATCTACTAATGGAACAATAGACGGTGGATTTAACGAAAATGATGGTATTCAGTTAAGAAATGCTGCAGGAACTGTAGTTATTGATGATGTTGATACTTATCCAACAGCGCCAGGTTATTACATGGTTAGAAATGCAGGGGCGTTAAATGCAAGAGTATCTTACGTTGCTGCAGATTGGAGCGCTATTCCATTAGGTCCAGGAGTTTGTTTTCCAAGTGCAGGGTTAGTGCTTCCAAGTGGAGGAGCTACGCCTCCAACAGTTACTACTCATCCATCATACATTTCATCATGTGCTTCAACTTCTGCGGTATTAACTACAGCAGGTACTGAAGGTTTTGCTGGCGGAAATGCACTAACTTATCAGTGGTATTTTGCGGCACCTGGAAGCGCAACATGGACAGCTGTTGCAGATGGAGGAATTTACAGTGGTGCAACAACAGCGTCTTTAACTATTTCTTCGATTGTTGGAGTTATAGATTATCAATATTACTGTCAAATTAGAGA
This sequence comes from Flavobacterium sp., assembly GCF_023151265.1. GTDB lineage: Bacteria > Bacteroidota > Bacteroidia > Flavobacteriales > Flavobacteriaceae > Flavobacterium. The sequence goes on along the minus strand of NZ_JAKLJH010000026.1, from coordinate 5,388 downwards.
GAATACAGCTACTTGTTATACAGCGAGTAATGCAATAAAAATTACAGATTCGAGTGCGACAACTTGGAATGGAGCAACATGGTCTAATGGTACTCCAGATGTAAGTAAATTAGCTATTATAAACGGGAACTACGATACCACAACTCACGGTGATTTTGAGTGTTGTAGTTTGTTAGTAAATGCAACTTTTACATTAAATATTCAAGCCGATGATTATGTGTTAATTCAAAATGATTTAACTGTTAACGGAACACTTAATGTGTTAAACGACGGTTCTTTAGTTCAGGTAAATGATTTAGGAGTAAATACAGGTAATATTTCATATCAAAGAATTGCTTCTGTAAAACTTCAAGATTACGTGTACTGGTCTTCTCCTGTTAGCGGTTTTGATGTAAATAGCATTTCACCTTTAACACCTGCTTATTATCATTGGCAATGGAATCCAACTATTTTGAATCCAAATGGTGGAGAAGGAAATTGGGTAAATGCTTCTACAACAATGTTAGGAGGTAAAGGATATATCGTGAGAGCGCCAAGTGGATTTAGTAATACTGTAAATCAAAACTGGACGGCTACTTTTAATAATGGTGTTGCTAATAATGGAGTTTATACACCTACAATTGCTAGAGGGTCAGATTTAAATGCAGGAACCGCGGGTCCAAATGGTGTAATGAGAACCGTTAATGATGATAACTGGAATTTACTAGGAAATCCATATCCATCAGCTATTAGTATTGGTGCGTTTTTAACTGCAAATACTCAATTAGATGGTTTTGTGAGATTATGGACACATGGAACACTTCCAACGTCTTCTGTAGATCCTTTTTACAATAATTTTACCTATAATTATTCTGCTTCAGATTATATTGCAATTAATGGAGCAGGAGCTACAAGTGGTCCAGGAACTTTAAGTGTTATTGGAGCAGGGCAAGGATTTTTTGTTTTAATGGATCCAGGTGCTGCTACTACAACAACTGCTACATTTAATAATGCAATGCGTAATATTGGATATTCTAATAATCAATTTTACAGAAGTGCTAATGTTGTGAATTCAGCACCAGGTGGAAATATCGAAAGACATAGAATTTGGTTAGATTTAGTAAGTCCAACAAATCAAACTACGAGAACATTAGTTGCTTATGTTGAAGGCGCAACAGAAGGAAAAGACAGAATGTTTGATGCTTTAACAGATTATAAAAGTGCTCAAAATTTTTATTCTTTGATTGATGATCAAGTAATGACCATTCAAGGAAAAGGATTGCCGTTCTATCAAGAAGATAAAGTTCCTTTAGGAATTAAAATAGCTTCAAATGGAATTTATAAAATTGCAATTGGAGCAATAGATGGACTTTTTGAACAAGGACAAAACATCTATTTAGAAGATAAATTATTAGGAATTATACACAATTTAAGACAAGCTCCTTATTCATTTACAGGAACTTCAGGTGTTGTAAATAATAGATTTGTTTTAAGGTATACAAATGAAACTTTAGGTAGCGAAGACTTTGAAACACTTGACAATTCTGTTTTTGTTATTGGTGGAGATAATTTATCAGTAACATCAACAAAAGAGTCAATAAAGGATGTTATGGTTTATGATGTTTTAGGTAGATTAATAAAAAATAAGCAAAATGTGAATTCATTTAATGTTTCGTTAAGTGAAATTATTAAGACAAACAGTGCTTTAATTATATATGTTACTTTAGAAAATGGTAAACAAATAATTAGAAAGGTTTTATACTAATAACTAAGGGTATTCTAACAAAAAAAACTAGCTACTAAATAGCTAGTTTTTTTTGTTTATTTTTTAGAATATCTAATATTTTTTGTTAAGTTTGTTCTCTAACCCCAATTTATTATAATATGAAAAAAAGAATACTTATTTTTTCATTGCTCTTTTGTGCTTTTTTTGCTGGTGCTCAAGATAAAAAAGCTTGGAAAGAAGTTGATAATTCCCTTGAGTTTATCCAAAGTAAACTAAGAAGAGAAGTTTTACCTACTCAGTACAAACTGTTTACTTTTGATTACGACAAATTCAAATCGCAATTAGTTAATGTTCCTGTTCGAGGAGAGTTCACAGGTATTTCAAATGTAATTGTTTCTTTTCCAATGCCAAATGGTATAGTAGAAGATTTTAGAATTATCGAAGCATCTACTTTTGAAAAAAGTTTACAAAGTCAATTTCCTGAAATTAGATCGTATGCCGGTCAAGGTGTAAATGATCCTTCAAATGTAATTCGTTTTAGTGTTTCGCCTTATAATGGTGTAAGTGCTTTAATTCGTTCAGGTTCAAATGGGACAACTTACATTGTTGATCCAATTTCAATGGATTACAAAACCGTTATAGTTTTTGATAGAGTTCATTCTAAAAAAGAATCTGATTTTATATGTACTACTGAAGATGCAGTACAGCAATTTGGGCAGGTTTTAAATCGCCCATCGGATGGAAATGTTGTTTTAAATAATGCAGATGACGGTGTGTTAAGAAGTTTTAGAATGGCACAATCGTGTACTGCAGAATATTCAAATTATTTTGGAGCAACTTCTGCAGCGCAAGTTAATTTAGTTTTGGCAGCATTCAACACAACGTATACAAGGGTAAATGCTGTGTTTGAAATGGATTTTAATGCAACAATGGTTTTAATTGCCAATACTGCAAACGTAATTTATTATAATACTGCAACAGATCCTTATTCTGATGCCGCTAATTTAGCTAACTGGAATAATGAGTTAGGTGCAACATTACAATCTGTTATTGGTAATTCAAATTACGACATTGGACATCTTTTTGGAGCTACTGGTGGTGGTGGAAATGCTGGGTGTATCGGATGTGTTTGTTCAACTGATAATTCAAAAGGAAGAGGTTATACTTCGCCCTCTAACGGAATACCAGAAGGAGATTTTTTTGACATCGATTATGTAGCACATGAAATCGGACATCAATTAGGAGGTAACCATACGTTTTCTCATAGTACTGAAAATAATGCTGTAAATATGGAACCTGGTTCTGGAGTAACTATTATGGGATATGCTGGAATTACAGGAGCTACAGATGTTGCTGCACATTCAATTCCAATTTTTCACGCAGGTTCAATTCAGCAAATTACTAATAATATTAAAGGAAAAAGTTGTCCTACATTGCTAAATACGGGTAATGCGGTACCAGTTCCTTCGGCTCCAGCTACAAAAACATTACCTATTGGTACTGCTTTTAAATTAACAGGAACTGCAACAGATGCAAATGCAGGAGATGTTTTATCGTACTGTTGGGAACAAGTTAACGATGCAACAACTGTTGGAGCTGCAGCATCTTATCCTTCGGGAACAAAAACAGATGGAGCTAATTTTCGTTCTTTTATGCCAAAAAATAATGGTACAAGATATTTCCCAAGATTAGAAGATCACGTTGCAAATGGTGTTAACGGAAATCAATGGGAAATTATTCCAACAATAAATAGAACATTAAATTTTAGAATGACGGTTCGAGATAACAGACCGGGTGGAGGAAATAATGAAAGTGCTAATACTGCGGTTACTTTTGATGCTACTAAAGGCCCTTTCCTTATTACTTCTCAAAATACAGCCGGAATTAGTTATACACAAGGTTCAACTCAAACAGTTACTTGGTCAGTTAATGCTACCAATACTATGACTGGCGCAGCAAACGTAAACATTAAGCTTTCAACAGATGGCGGACAAACCTATCCGATAATTTTAGCTGCAAATACTGCTAATGATGGAACTCAAACGGTTACTATTCCTAATGTTTCTGCTCCATTCTGTAGAATTTTAATTGAGCCAACTGCAAATGATTTTTATGCCATTAACTCGCAAAATTTTGCTATTGGTTATACTGTAAATGATGTTTGTAATACCTATACAAGAACACTAACTACAGGAAATGTTATCACGGCTCAAAACCCTCTTGCTTATCAGAATTTTTCATTGAATGTTCCTGATAATGTTGTGATTACAGATGTAAATGTTACTTCAAATGTAACACATGCAAGAAGAAATCAGGTATATGCTGCTATTAATAGTCCAGCTGGAACATTTGTTCAATTATTTACTGATGGAGGTTGTTCTAATGCAATTTCTGATTTATCGGGAACTTGGGACAGTCAATCTGGAACAGCTGCTGGATGTGGTGCAGATAATAACTTTGGTACAATGAGACCAACAGGTGATTTAAATACTTTAAACGGACAAAGTTCATTAGGAAACTGGTTCTTTAGAGTTGCCGATGTTACTGCCGATGCAAGAGATGGTGTACTTAATAGTTTTTCAATTCAAATTTGTTACAAACAGATTGTAGAATCTCCAAATGCTTGTGGTGTAATTACTACTACTTGGAATGGAACTACTTGGTCAAACGGAACACCACTGAAAAATGTAGTGGCAATTTTTAATGGTAATTATTCATCAACGGCTGACTTAGAAGCGTGTTCGGTTATTGTAAATAGTGGTTTTAATGTTGTGTTTAATCCAGGACATACCTTAATTGTTGGTAACGAAGTTACGGTTAACGGGACAGGAACATTAACTATTGAAAATAATGCTGCATTACGTCAAATAACAGAACAAGCAATCAATGTAGGAAATATTATTGTTAAAAGAAGTTCTACACCAATGATTCGTCAAGATTATACGGCTTGGTCTTCACCAGTTGCCGGACAACAATTATTGGCATTCTCGCCTAATACAGTTACTACTCGTTTTTATGAGTATTTGTACACAGGAACAACAACTCCTACGGCTTATCAATCAATAACGCCTACAAATAATTTTGTTTCGGGTAAAGGGTATATGATTCGTGTAGATAATAATTGGTCATCTATTACTCCAGCACCTTATAACGGACAATTTACGGGAGTTCCATTTAATGGAGATTTATCAGTAAATTTAGGAAGAGGTTTTAATTTAATTGGAAATCCTTACGCATCACCTATTAATGCAGATAGATTCTTAAATGACAACGAAACAACAGTTGGAGCCTTATATTTCTGGACACATTCAGTTGCTGCAAGTGGAGGTGTTTATCCAGTTAATAATTATGCAAGTTATACTAAATTAGGAGGAACTGCAGCTGCAGCTGGCGGACCAGTGCCTAATGGAACTATTCAAACGGGTCAAGGTTTTTATGTAAGAGCTTATGATTTTGGTACTGCATTGTTTTCTAATTTTCAAAGAGTTAATGCTTCAGTTTCTACACAGTTTTACAGAACTTCAGAAGCAACAACTTCTGTGACTGAAAAACATAGAATTTGGTTAAACTTAAACGATGCGAATGTTTCTTATAATCAAATGTTAGTGGGTTATACTGAAGGAGCAACTTCAGGATTTGATATTGCAATAGACGGTAGAATTTTAGATGATTCTAAACCAAAT
>NZ_JAKLJH010000224.1 GCF_023151265.1 Flavobacterium sp. | reverse complement strand
AAACGTATAAACATCTGAAGTTGTACTGTTTTTTCCATCAATTAACTTAATTGAAGTCGTATATGAAGTTCCGTTGTTGTAGGAAATATCTAGATATAAATCATCGTTATCATCAGGAGATCCGTTAGATGAAAAATAAATATTCACATAAACATTAGTGAAACTACTAATATCAATATTATTGAAGCCAATATTAGGATCATCAGGCGAAGAACTGTTTGAACCGCCAAATCGTAATGAATTTGGAGAAGAAACAAAAGTACTTGTATTGGTTTGGATGGTTCCAGAATTTAACGTTGAAGTATAACTCCAAGAATCTTCTGGTTTGCTGTCAAAACCTTGATACGAAATTCGGGTTTGAGACTTTGCAATACTAAAAAAGAATAGACAAAATAGTACTATCAATTCTTTATGGAACTTTTGGGTAATTTTTCTTTCCATAACACATTTGTTTTTTAAATAAAACAATCAATAAATATAAAATACTGTAAACAAGGTGTTTGGCTTTTATTTATCGAGCAAATGTTAGGAAATTCTATTTATGAAATAGGAGTGAAGTAATAAGTGGTGGTAATTTTTTAATAACTGGTAATGAATTGATTGTAATTGTCTTATGGGTTTTATTTACCCATTTTTAAAAATCTCTTTCACAGCAACTTCGTAGTTTTTACTATTGCCAGCTTTTTTAATCTTTTTAAAAGTCTTTTGTGGATTAGAAAATGATTCCGAAAAGTATTCCCAAAAGCCTAACATTTTCATGCGAATAGGAGTTGGACCTTGTAAATATGCATCGTATTCTCGGTATATTTCATCATGAAAAGCTTCAAAAATTTCCAATCTGTTTTTCGGATATTCAGTAGTATTGTTTTTTATCATTGAAGGTAAAAAAGGATCGGCAATTAAGCCTCGTCCTATCATCCAATGATCTATAGATGGAAAACGTTCTTGTAATTCTTTGAATTTTGCTACCGAAGTAATATCTCCATTATAGTAAATCTTCTGTTTGGAAGTATCTAAACATTTCTGAAACGAATCTAAATCAACTCCACCTTTGTATAGTTGTTTACCAATTCGGGCATGAATCGCAATATTTTTAATCGGATATTGTTCTAAAATAGGGAAAACATCTAAAATTTCGGTAGGATTTTCATAACCCATTCGCATTTTCATCGAAACAATAATATCGGTTTCGTTGTGAACTCGTTTTAAAATATGTTCAATTTGAGATGTGTTACTAATTAATCCTGAACCCATTCCGCACTTGGCTACCATTGGATACGGACAGCCTAAGTTCCAATTTAATTCTTTGTAACCAAATTGCTGTACATATTTTGCAACGAACAAAAATTCTTCGGCATCATTGGTAATTATCTGTGGAATAACTTCTAAAGTGTTGTTGTTTTCGGGAAGAATATCACGTTCGTAAGAACCTTTTACCACCAATTTTCCGTTCAACTTAATGTAAGGCGAATAGAAAGTGTCTATGCCACCAAAGTGTTTGTGGAATGCGTTTCTGAATCTAAAATCGGTAAAACCTTGTAAAGGGGAAGATAATAATGTGATACTCATTCGGCAAAGATAAGTGAAAGTAACGGATTACTCTCTTTTCTGTTGAAATAACCAATCATACATAGCGTCTTCATGAAAAAGACGTTCTACATTGCCGTGATTTCCACCTTTGATAATAGTTAAAGTAACATCGGCATTTTCATCACATTTTTTTATGGCATCAACTACTTTTTTTGATTCCGACATTGGTACAATATAATCCACATCACCATGTTGAATCCATAGTGGAATAGTAGCTAATTTACATCCATCTTTAACATTTCCACCACCGCAAATAGCTACGGCTGCGGTGATTTTATCAGCGTATTTACCTGCAAAGTGTAAAGTGCCATAACTGCCTAAACTCATTCCGCAAACGTAAATTCGAGATTCGTCTACGTTGTAGTTTTCC
>NZ_JAKLJH010000223.1 GCF_023151265.1 Flavobacterium sp. | reverse complement strand
AAAAACATAGAAAAATAAAAAGCGCCTGTTTATTTGGCGCTTTATGAGTTATTCAATTTCAAATGTGATTTTTAAATTTACCCTGAATTCAGTTATTTCGTTATCTTTGACCGAAGCACTTTGATCTTGAACATAAACTGATCTAATGTTTTTTAAAGACTTTGCTGCTTGAGTTACAGCTTTTCTTGTGGCGTCTTCCCAACTTGAAGTTGAACTAGACAATACTTCAATTACTTTTAATACGGCCATAAAAAATAGATTTTAATATTAAATTAAAGTTAAGAAAATTATTTTAAATAATTGTTTTTGGAGCAATTGATAACATTAAATTAACGTAAATCTAAATTTCTTAAAGGAATTTTGCATCGAAATTAATTCATAGAAAAATGGAACAAATTTATATTATAATGTTAATCGCATTAGCGATTCTTGCAATTACCGATTTGATGGTAGGAGTAAGTAATGATGCGGTTAATTTCTTAAACTCAGCAATTGGTTCTAAAGCGGTTTCGTTTAAAACCATTATGATTGTGGCGAGTTTAGGTGTTGCCGTTGGAGCACTTTATTCTAATGGTATGATGGAAATTGCACGAAACGGAATTTTTACACCAAGTATGTTCAGTTTCAACGATGTAATTATCATCTTTTTAGCGGTTATGATTACCGATGTATTATTGCTTGATGTGTTTAACACCTTAGGACTTCCTACATCAACAACGGTTTCAGTTATCTTTTCTTTGTTAGGTGCTTCTGTTGTTTTAGCTGTTTACAAAGTGTATGTTAGTGGTGATAGTTTTGGTACATTAGGAAAGTATATTAATACTGAAAAAGCTTCTGAAATTGTTTATAGTATTTTACTTTCTGTAGCATTATCTTTTGCTTTAGGTTCGTTAGTGCAATATGTTTCAAGATTAATTTTTACTTTCCATATCGAAAAAAGATATAAGTATGTAGCAGCACTTTTTGGTGGAGTTGCCATGACAGCTATTACCTTTTTCATTTTGGTAAAAGGATTAAAATCAATCACATTTGTACCTTCTGAAGTAAAAGATTTTATTAAAGAAAGTCCGTTTACAATTATTGCATATTCATTAATTTTATGGACAATTGTTTGTCAATTATTAATTAGTGTTTTTAAATACAGTGTTTTTAAATTCATTATTATCGTTGGTACTTTTGGATTAGCACTTGCTTTTGCAGGAAATGATTTAGTAAACTTTATTGGTGTGCCAATTGCGGCTTATCAAGCTTTTGAAATTTGGGCTGCACCAGGGCAAACTGTTGGAGCAACTGAATTCATGATGTCAGGTCTTGAAGAAGAAAATTTACCAGCTCCTTTTATCTTTTTAGCATTAGCTGGATTAGTAATGGTTTACACATTATGGACGTCTAAAAAAGCGAAATCGGTTATTGAAACTGAGCAAAATTTATCAAGACAAGGTGAAGGAAACGAAAAATATAATGCTAATACGCTTTCAAGAAACATTGTTAGAGGATTTATGTATCTTGGAAATATCATTAGTTTTATTTTGCCAAAATCGTTACAGAAAAAATTAGACGCACAGTTTGTTCAGCCAGAATATACTGGAAAAAGAGATGAACAACCTATGTTTGACATGGTTAGAGCTTCTGTAAACTTAATTGTAGCTTCGATTTTGATTTCTATTGGAACTTCAATGAAGTTGCCATTATCTACAACTTATGTGACTTTTATGGTGGCAATGGGTTCGTCTTTTGCAGATAGAGCTTGGGATAGAGAAAGTGCTGTTTATCGTGTTGCGGGTGTTTTTAATGTAATTGGAGGTTGGTTTGTAACGGCTTTAGCTGCATTTTTATCTTCTGCTATTATTGCTTACATCTTATTCATTGGAGAAGTATTTGCTTTCTTTGCTTTCATGATTATAGTTGCCATTTTCTTCTACAGAAGTAACCAAATTCATAAAAAGAAAGTAAAAGAAGAAG
>NZ_JAKLJH010000222.1 GCF_023151265.1 Flavobacterium sp. | reverse complement strand
AAGTTTCCGAAAATCCGTTTGGCCAAACTTTAACACCTCGGTTAGAAATCATGACTAAATCCATTGTTTCTGTGGTTAACACTTTTAGTTTTTCAGCTAAAATGTTAGCATCCATTCCACTCCAGTGTACGAACAAATCCACACCTAACAATTCTTTTTGAGAAGCTTCTTTTCTTTTGTATTCTGGTAATTGAATCACAGAATTTTTGGGAGGCGTTACCGCTTTTAAAATACTCGGTACTTTATCGAAATTGAAAATTACAGCATCAGCGAATTCCGAAGTTCCTACCAACTGCTTGCTCAATTTATCATTATAAATATCTGCTGTGTGAATTCCGTCTTCTAAGGTTTTTAACCAAGCATTTTGAATTCGGGTTGCTTCAGTTGCATATCCTAAATGATAAAGCATTGCAATGGCAGCTTGTAACAATCCTGATGGATTGGCAATATTTTGACCTGCAATATCTGGAGCCGAACCGTGAATGGCTTCAAACATTGAACATTCATTTCCGATGTTTACCGAACCTGCTAATCCTACCGAACCTGCGATTTGTGCTGCAACATCCGAAATAATATCACCATATAAATTTGAAGTTACAATCACATCAAATTTCTCCGGATGATCTGCTAAATATGCTGTTCCAATATCTATAATCATATGATTTGCTTCGATGTTTGGATATTCCATGGCAATTTCCTTAAAAACTTGGTGGAATAAACCATCGGTTTGCTTCATAATGTTGTCTTTGCTAAAACAAGTCACTTTTTTACGACCATAATTTTGAGCATATTCAAAGGCATAACGAATGATTTTTTCACAACCTGGGCGACTAATCAGTTTTAAGCATTGTACAACTTCATCGGTTTGTTGGTGCTCGATTCCCGCATATAAATCTTCTTCATTTTCACGAACAATTACAACATCTAAATTTGGAAAATTCGTTGCTACAAAAGGATGTAACGATACACATGGTCGAATGTTAGCAAACAAACCTAATGCTTTTCGCATTGTAACATTTAAACTCTTGTAACCGCCACCTTGCGGAGTTGTGATGGGTGCTTTGAGTAATACTTTGTTTTTTCGGATAACTTCCCATGAAGCATCTGAAATACCAGAAGTATTCCCTCCCAAATACACTTTTTCTCCAATTTCAATTTCTTCAAAATCAATGGGAGCATTTGATTTTTTAATAATCTTTAGAACCGCTTCCATGATTTCTGGACCAATTCCGTCTCCTTTAGCAATCGTAACTTTTCTCATGTTTTGATTATTTTTATGCAAATCTCTATACTTTAATTCATATATTTTTATTTATATTTGCTATACATTATATAAAATATTTTTATGAATTACACTTTAAACCAGTTACGCATATTCTTGAAAGTAGTACAAAATCAGAGTGTTACTAAGGCTTCCGAAGAGTTGCATTTGACCCAACCTGCGGTGTCTATTCAATTAAAAAATTTTCAAGACCAATTTGAAATTCCACTAACAGAAGTGGTAGGAAGAAAAATTTATGTAACCGATTTTGGTAAAGAAATTGCGGAAGCAGCCGAACAAATCTTACAACAAGTCAGTACTATTGATTATAAAACATTAGCCTACAAAGGACAGCTTTTTGGAAAAATTAAAATTTCAGTCGTTTCTACTGGAAAATATGTGATGCCTTACTTTTTGGCTGATTTTTTAAAAATGCATCCTGGAGTAGAATTAGAAATGGATGTAACCAATAAAAATAAAGTAGTAAAGAGTTTGCAAAACAATGAAGTAGACTTTGCTTTAGTTTCGATTCTTCCAGAAAAAATGAAAGTAGAAAAAATTGATTTAATGCAAAACAAATTGTTCTTAGTGGGTAATATGGAAGAAGATTTTAGTAAGAAAAAGAAAATCGAAGATATTTTAGAAAACCGTCCGTTATTATTCAGAGAAAGTGGTTCTGGAACACGCCAAACCATGGAGCGTTTCATTGTA
>NZ_JAKLJH010000025.1 GCF_023151265.1 Flavobacterium sp. | reverse complement strand
AAATGTAAAAGTTACGGTTCCTCAATTAGGCGATAAAAAGCAAATTTTAGATTTATCAGAACGTAATGCTAAATTTTACCGATTAGACCAATTAAAACAAATTCAGATAGTCGACCCAGAACGTCATACGAATCGTATCATGGCACAAATGCAAAAAGATTTGCGTTTATCAGTAGAGCCAAGACACATTGAATGTTTTGATAATTCGAATATTCAAGGAACCAATCCAGTTTCGGCTTGTGTGGTGTTTAAAGATGGAAAACCGAGCAAGAAAGATTATCGTCATTTTAATATTAAAACCGTTGAAGGTCCAAATGACTTTGCTTCGATGGAAGAAGTGGTGTACAGAAGATACAAACGCATGCTAGATGAAAATCAACCTTTACCACAATTGATTATTATTGATGGTGGAAAAGGGCAATTATCTTCGGCTTTAAAAAGTATTGATGATTTAGGATTACGAGGGAAAATTGCCATTATTGGAATTGCAAAACGTTTGGAAGAATTGTTTTATCCGGGTGATTCAGCACCTTTGTATTTGGATAAAAAATCGGAAACCTTGAAAGTGATTCAGTTTTTACGAAACGAAGCACATCGATTTGGAATTACGCATCATCGCGACAAGCGAAGTAAATCGGCTTTAACCAATAGTTTGGAAAGTATTCCTGGAATTGGCGAAAAAACGATGATTACTTTAATGAAACATTTCAAAAGTGTTAAAAGATTGCAAAATGCCGATGAAAAAGCAATTTCTGAAGTTGTAGGTGTTTCAAAAGCCAAAAAAATTTCCGACTTTTACAAGAAAAATACTCCTTAAATAGAAATGAAAAAACTCCTCTTGTTTGTAAGCCTACTATTTCTAACCCAAATCAGCTTAGGACAAGAAAGCCCGCGACCAAAAGTAGGACTTGTGCTTAGTGGTGGTGGTGCAAAAGGATTAGCGCATATTGGTGTGCTAAAAGTAATCGATTCACTTGGTATAAAAGTTGATTATGTGTCTGGAACCAGTATGGGTGCGATTGTTGGTGGATTGTACGCTTCTGGCTATAATGCAGAGCAATTGGATTCTATTTTTTCTAATGTCGATGTTGATGCTTTACTTCAAGATTTTACACCAAGAGGTTCGAAATCGTTTTATGAAAAGCGTAACGATGAGATTTATGCCTTAACACTTCCATTTAATAAATTCAAATTGGGCCTGCCTTCTGGTTTGTCTAAAGGATTATATAATTTCAATCTGATTTCTTCTTTAACACAACATGTAAGTCACGTAAGAGATTTTGATAAGCTTCCAATTCCATTTTTATGTATAGCAACAGATGCTGAAACAGGTGAAAAAATTGTTTTAGATTCGGGAGTATTAGCTCAAAATATGATTGCAAGTGGCGCATTACCTACTTTGTATAGTCCAGTTGAAATAAACGGAAGGGTTTTAATTGACGGTGGTGTTGTAGATAATTATCCAATCGAGGAATTAAAAGCGAGAGGAATTGATATTATTATCGGAGTTGACGTTCAGGACGGGTTAAAAACAAGAGAAGAATTAAAAGGAGTTACTTCGGTTTTAGCGCAAATCAATAATTTTTCCATGATTGAAAAAATGGAAGGAAAGCAAAAAGCGACTGATATTTATATCAAACCTGATATCAAAGGTTATACAGTGGTTGCATTTGATAAAGGAAAAGAAATTATTGGAAAAGGAAAAGAGAAAGCCTTAGAGTTTGTTAGAGAACTAGCTCCGTTTGGAAATTCTAGTGCCAAAAATGATAACAAAATAGTTGTTCAAGATTCAATTTATATCAAGGATATCGTTTTTAATAAACTTGAAAATTATACGAGAGCGTACATTATTGGTAAATTAAAATTTAAAAGGAATACTAAAATTTCAATAGGTCAATTACAAAAGGGAATTTTAAACTTAAATGCTACTCAAAACTTTAGTGCCATTAATTATTCGTTTGAAAAAATGCAAGATGGCGATAAATTAATCTTGCAATTGAAAGAAAATGAGAATAATACGTTTCTAAAGTTCGGATTACATTATGATGATTTATTTAAAAGCGGGATTTTATTAAACTATACTAAAAAGCGATTAATTGTTAAAAATGATGTAGCTTCATTAGATGTTATTTTAGGTGATAATATACGATATAACTTTGATTATTATATTGATAATGGATTTTATTGGAGCTTTGGATTCAATTCTAAATTAACCACATTTAATAGAAATATTACGAGTAATATTGCTGATGACGCTATTTTTAACACCACTGCTAGTGCCATTAATGTAGATTTTTTCGACTTGAGTAATCAAGCCTATTTGCAAACTATTTTTGCTCAAAAATTTTCATTAGGCGGCGGTTTAGAATTTAAATTTCTACGATTAGAATCGGAAACACTAGAAAACACAGATCCTGTTTTTGAAAGCAGTAATTATTTGTCGGTTTTTGGATTTATGAAGTATGATTCGTTTGATAAAAAATATTTTCCAAGAACGGGTTGGAATTTTAATTCTGAAATACGTTCTTATATTTATTCATCTGACTACAAAAATAATTTTGAACGATTTTCAGTTGCCAAAGCCGATTTTGGTTTCGCACAACCTGTTTTTAAAAACATGACATTCAAACTTCAAACAGAAGGAGGTTTTGCTATTGGAGAAAGAAGTGTTTCTTATTTTGATTTTATCTTAGGAGGCTACGGATTTCAACAAGTAAATAATATAAAGCCTTTTTTAGGGTATGATTTTTTGAGTTTGGCTGGAGATAGTTACGTAAAGCTTTTATTAACAGCAGATTATGAAATTTTTAAGAAGCATCATTTGAATTTTAGTGCTAACTTTGCTAATGTTGGAAATAAAATTTTTGACACCTTAGACACGTGGTTAGTTGAACCAAATTATTCAGGCTATTCATTTGGTTATGGTATGGAAACGGTAATTGGTCCAGTTGAAATTAAACATTCTTGGTCGCCCGAAACAAAAGATCATCATACTTGGTTTTCAGTAGGATTTTGGTTTTAATTGTAGTTTAAAAAAAAATTCCGATATTTGTGATGATGAAACATTGGACGGGTTTACTTGCATATTTGAAATTCCTCATCAAGAGAAATCCTGAGTGAGAAATTTTCTTTTTGTTTTAATTAAAAAGTTTTAATAGAAACCCTTTTAAACTTTTAAACCTATAACTTTTAAACTTAAAGAAATGCCAATATATCATAAATTAGGAGAAATTCCTCGCAAGCGTCATACACAATTCCGCAAACCAAACGGTGATTTGTATTACGAGCAATTGTTCGGAACGGTTGGTTTTGACGGAATGTCAACCAATTCATATCACGAACAAAGACCAACTCAGGTTAAAGAAATTAGAAGACAATACAGTGTTGCGCCAAAAATCGCAAAGACAAATAACATTCAGTCTTATAAATTAAGAGGATTTGAAATTGAACCACAAGACGATTTTCTAGAAAGTAGAAAAATTGTGTTAACGAATTCAGATTGTCACATCGTTTTAGCAGCACCAAGAAAATCTACAACCGATTATTTTTACAAAAACACCGATTCAGACGAAGTAATCTTCATTCACAAAGGAACAGGAAAACTAAGAACCATGTTAGGAAATTTAGATTTCAGTTATGGTGATTATTTAGTAGTTCCAAGAGGAATGATTTATAAAATGGATTTCGATACCGAAGACAATCGTTTGTTTATCGTAGAATCACATTCGCCAGTTTACACTCCAAAACAATACAGAAACTGGTTCGGACAATTATTAGAACATTCGCCATTTTGCGAAAGAGATATTCGTCGTCCAGAAGAATTAGAAACCTATAATGAAAAAGGAGATTTCGTAATTAAAGTAAAGAAAAAAGACGAAATTTTTGAAATGGTTTACGCTTCACATCCGTTTGATGTAATTGGATATGATGGGTTTAATTATCCATACGCGTTTTCAATTCACGATTTCGAACCTATTACAGGAAGAATTCATTTACCACCACCAATTCACCAAACTTTTGAAACAAATGCATTTGTAATTTGTTCGTTTGTTCCAAGATTATACGATTATCACCCATTATCAATTCCTGCTCCATACAACCACAGTAATATTGATGCCGATGAGGTGTTGTATTATGTGGATGGAGATTTCATGAGTAGAAATGATGTAAAACCAGGAAACATTTCTTTACATCCTGCCGGAATTCCTCACGGACCACACCCAGGTGCTGCAGAAAGAAGTATTGGTAAAAAAGAAACGTTAGAATTAGCGGTAATGGTAGACACTTTTAAACCTTTAATGGTTACAGAAGACGCTATGGGTATTGCTGATGATACGTATTATCAATCTTGGTTAGAAGAATAAAAAATTAAACACAACTTTTTGGTAAATAATACCATTTTTAAAATATTAGAATCATGTCACAAGAAATAAAATCAGTAGAATACGGATTAGAAAAAATATTTGAAGGAGCACAAGACTTCTTACCTTTAATGGGAACAGATTACGTAGAATTTTACGTAGGAAACGCAAAACAAGCAGCGCATTTTTATAAAACAGCTTTCGGATTTCAATCTTTAGCCTATGCAGGATTAGAAACAGGAGTTAAAGACAAAGCATCTTACGTATTAAAACAAGACAAAATACGTTTAGTGTTAACTACCGCTTTAAATAGTGATTCACCAATTGGAGAACACGTAAAAAAACATGGTGATGGAGTTAAAGTTATCGCTCTTTGGGTTGAAGATGCACGTCAGTCTTTTGAAGAAACTACAAAACGCGGTGCAAAACCATATTTTGAACCAGTAGTTGAAAATGATGAAAATGGAGAAGTAGTTCGCGCAGGTATTTATGGTGCTTACGGTGAAACTGTTTTCATCTTTGTAGAGCGCAAAAATTATAATGGAATCTTTTTACCTGGATATAAAGAATGGAAATCAGATTATAATCCAACATCTGTAGGGTTAAAATATATAGACCACATGGTAGGTAATACGGGTTGGAACAGAATGAATGAAGCAGTAAAATGGTTTGAAGATGTTATGGGATTCGTGAATTTCCTTTCATTTGACGACAAACAAATTACTACAGAATATTCAGCTTTGATGTCTAAAGTAATGTCTAATGGTAACGGAAGAATTAAATTCCCAATTAACGAACCAGCAGAAGGTAAAAAACGTTCTCAAATTGAAGAATATTTAGATTTTTACGAAGGAGAAGGAGTTCAGCACATTGCAGTAGCAACAGATGATATTTTAAAAACAGTTGCCGAAATGCGTGCAAGAGGAATCGAGTTTTTAAGTACACCACCTCAAGCATATTACGATGCAATTCCAGAAAGATTAAAAGACCACATGTCTAAATTCAAAGAAGATATTAACGAACTTCAAAAATTAGGTATCATGATTGATGCTGATGAGGAAGGTTATTTATTGCAGATTTTTACCAAACCAGTTGAAGATCGTCCAACTCTTTTCTTCGAAATTATTCAAAGAATGGGTGCTAGAGGATTCGGTGCAGGTAACTTTAAAGCCCTTTTTGAGTCAATTGAACGTGAGCAAGAATTGCGAGGAACGCTATAAAAACACAATTTTATTAAACAATCATCAAAATACAACGTTGTAGTAGTGTCATTTTTGATAAAAATATGTTAAAGTTTATTTTTTATTGAGAATAATTTAAAAACATGTATACCTTTGCACTCGCAAAACAAGGAGGTAGTTTGCCTTGCTTTGTAATAAATTTTCATAATTTATAGTTTTTTGGTTGGTTAATAGCATAAAAACTCAGTCATATTTTTGACTGGGTTTTTTTGTTTTAGTATTTTTGGAACAGAAATTGCATTTTCATTTCTAAAAATGAATAAACTATGAAAAAAATCGTCTTGCTACTTATTCTTTTTGTTACTACAAACTCTTTCGTAGAACAAGAAAATGCATTTACAACGGGAGAGTGGTTCAAGCTCCGAATTCATTATGGTTTAGTTAATGCTGGTTATGCTTCCTTAGAGATTAAAGAAGCTGTAAAAAACAACAAAAAGGTTCATCACGTGGTTGGAAAGGGCTGGACTGTAGGCATGGCTAAATTTTTCTTTGAAGTTGAAGATAATTATGAAAGTTATATCGACAAACAAACTGGAAAACCTTATCAGTTTGTTAGAAAAATTAATGAAGGTGGCTACACAAAAAATCAAGAAGGGTTTTTTAATCAAGATCGAAATACCGTTTTGGTGAAAGACTATAAACATAAAACCGAAAAGACTTTTTCTGTTCCAGAAGAGGTGCAGGATATCGTGTCTTCATTCTATTATCTTAGAAATCATCCTAAAATTGACAAATTAAAAGTGGGTGAATCTATCACAATTGATATGTTTTTTGATGATGAAACCACAAAGTTTAAGTTAAAATTTATTGGTAGAGAAGATATAAAAACTAAATTTGGAAAAGTTTCTTGTATGATTTTTAAACCTTACGTGCAAGCGGGAAGGGTTTTTAAAGAAGAAGAAAGCTTAACCGTTTGGATTTCAGACGATGACAATAAAATTCCAATCCGTTTAAAGGCAAGTTTAGCTGTTGGTTCTATTAAAGCCGATTTAGAAGCTTTTAAAGGTTTGAAACACTCATTCAAAGTTAAAGTAGAAAAATAATGGAAGTTACTCCCAAAATTAAAGAACAATTAGATCAACTTCATGATAAATTTGAAGCAATAAATCAAAACACATCCACTCATTTAGAAGGTTTGCTTTGGGCTAAACCCATTACGTATTGGGATTATATCCAAACCGATGCACTTTTGAGTCTTCAAACACAAAGAACTACTTTGCCAGACGAAATGGTGTTTGTAATGTATCATCAAGTAAATGAATTGTTGTTCAAAATGATTCTTTGGGAAATGAACCAATTGTGTCATAACGAAAAACCAACAACCGATTATTTTACCGAAAAATTAGGAAGAATTAGTCGTTATTTCGATATGCTTACCACTTCTTTCGACATCATGAAAGACGGAATGGAGCCTGAACAATATCTAAAATTCAGAAACACATTAACTCCAGCAAGTGGTTTCCAGTCTGCACAATATCGTTTAATTGAATTTAGTTCAACTGATTTGATTAATTTAATCGACAACCGTTTTAGAGCTACAATCGACAGAAATACACCATACGAGCACGCTTTTGAACATTTATATTGGCAAGCGGCTGGAAAAGATTATCATACTGGCGAAAAGTCCTATTTAATTCTAGAATTCGAAAGAAAATACAAAAAAGTGTTCTTAGATTGGATGGAAGAATACAACACCATTAACTTGTGGAGAAAATTCAAACAATTGCCAGAAGTAGATCAACAAAACCCTGAATTAGTTGCTGCAATGCGTCATTACGACAAAACCGTTAATATTACTTGGGTAATGGGTCACTTTAATGCAGCAAAAAAATACATCGAGAGTGTTCCAGGAAATCACGAAGCTACAGGTGGAAGCGATTGGAAAAAATACATGTTACCAAAATACCAAAAAAGAATATTCTTCCCTGAATTATGGACAAAAGAAGAATT
The DNA here is from genome assembly GCF_023151265.1 of Flavobacterium sp. Taxonomy (GTDB): domain Bacteria; phylum Bacteroidota; class Bacteroidia; order Flavobacteriales; family Flavobacteriaceae; genus Flavobacterium. The sequence goes on along the minus strand of NZ_JAKLJH010000025.1, from coordinate 13,235 downwards.
AGATAACTGGGGAGAATAACCGCATTACGCACAAAACAAAAAAACATTGAGATATTTAGTATTAGCCATTTTATTTGTTACTTTTTTTACCGCTTGTAATTCAAAAGAAGAATCAGAAAAAGCAAAAAAAGCAGTAGTAAAAAAAGAACCCATTATAAAAGAGTACGGATTTACTTTTAACGACTTTAAAGTGGTTAGAGATACAATTCGTTCTGGCGATACTTTTGGTAAACTTTTAGAAAAATATCCGCTAAAAGACAGCTTACGAATTCATGATGTTACCGAAAAAGTAAAAGATTCGTTCAATGTAAGAAGAATTAAAGCTGGGAAACCATATATCATGTTTCTCGATAAGAAAAAGCCTAATACGCTTCAAGCTTTAGTTTACATAGAAGACCGAATTAATTTTACAGTTGTTGATTTTAGAGATTCTATCGTTGTGTCTAACAAACAAAAGCCAACAACTTTAAAAAGAAGGGTTGTGGCTGCTGAAATAGAAGGTTCGCTATCTGAAACTTTAAGCAATGCTGGAGTTAGCGGTGGATTAGCCAATAAATTAGCCAATATTTATGCTTATACAGTCGATTTCTTTAAAATTCAAAAGGGAGATAAGTTTGCTGTTACGATAAACGAACGCTATATTGACGATTCTATTTATGTTGGAGTTGAAAGTATTGAAGCTTCTTATTTTGAGCATAAAGGCAAGAAAATCTTCGCTTTTCCATATAAATTATCTGAAAATCAAAAATATGAAGATTTTTATGATGAAAACGGAAAAGGTTTAAAAAGTATGTTCTTAAAAGCTCCGTTGGATTATTTCAGAATCTCATCGCGTTTTTCTGGAAGACGTTTCCACCCAGTTCAAATGCGTTTCAAAGCACACAATGGAACCGATTACGCTGCACCTCATGGAACGCCAATTAAAACAACTGCTTCAGGCGTTGTAGAACGAACAGGTTATACCGCTGGAAATGGAAATTTCGTAAAAGTTCGCCATAGCTCAACTTATTCTACGCAATATTTACACATGTCGAAAATATCGGTGAGAAATGGACAACGTGTTTCGCAAGGACAAGTAATTGGTAAAGTAGGAAGCACAGGTTTGGCAACCGGACCACACGTTTGTTATCGTTTTTGGAAAAATGGCGTTCAAGTAGATCCGCTTAGGCTAAAATTGCCAAATGCCGAACCGATGAATGACTCTCATAAACAAAAATATTTAGCGCATATTGCTCCTTTAAAGAAAGAATTGGATAGTATAACTGCAGTAAAATTTAAAGAATAATGGCACTACCAAAAATAAATCCGTCGCAAACTGCTGCTTGGCAAAACATACAATCGCATTTCGAAAAAATGCAGGCAACTTCCATGAAAGATTTGTTTGCTTACGATGCAAATAGAGCAGAAAAATTTCACATACAATGGAATGATTTTTTAGTAGATTATTCAAAAAATATTGCCAATCAAGAAACATTAGATTTATTATTGAATTTAGCCAACGAAGTCCAATTAAAACAAGCGATTTCGAGTTATTTTCAAGGAGATTTAATCAATCAAACCGAAAATAGAGCGGTTTTACACACGGCGCTTCGTGCAAAAGAATCAGCTAATGTTTTGGTCGATGGCGTTAACGTAATGCCAGAAGTATATTCGGTTAAAAATAAAATTAAGAATTTCTCTAACGAAGTTGTCTCAGGAAATAAAAAAGGATTCACAGGAAAACCATTTACCGATGTCGTAAATATTGGAATTGGTGGTTCTGATTTGGGTCCAGCGATGATTGTAGAAGCCTTACAATTCTATAAAAATCATTTAAACGTTCATTTTGTTTCTAATGTAGATGGCGATCACGTTAACGAAGTTATCAAGAAATTAAATCCAGAAACTACTTTATTTGTAGTCGTTTCTAAAACCTTCACTACGCAAGAAACCTTATCCAATGCTGAAACTATAAGAAGTTGGTTTTTACAATCCGCTTCACAAGACGATGTGGCGAAGCATTTCGTAGCAGTTTCAACTAATATCCAAAAAGTAACTGAATTCGGAATTAATCCCGATAACGTTTTCCCTATGTGGGATTGGGTTGGAGGTCGTTTTTCGTTATGGAGCGCGGTAGGTTTATCCGTAAGTTTAGCAGTTGGATTTGATAATTTCGATAAATTATTGAAAGGCGCCAACGAAATGGACGAACATTTCAAAAACGAATCTTTCGATAAAAATATTCCGGTAGTTTTAGCTTTATTAAGCATTTGGTACAACAACTTTTTTGGTGCCGAAAGTGAAGCTTTAATTCCGTACACCCAATATTTACAAAAGTTAGCACCTTACTTGCAACAAGGTATCATGGAAAGTAACGGAAAAAGTATTGGTAGAGACGGAAAACCAGTAAATTATCAAACTGGAACCATCATTTGGGGCGAACCTGGAACAAATTCGCAACATGCTTTTTTTCAATTGATTCATCAAGGAACTAAATTAATTCCAACAGATTTCATCGGATTCAAACAATCGCTTTACGGAAATAAAGACCATCACGACAAGTTGATGTCAAACTTCTTTGCGCAAACCGAAGCGTTGTTAATGGGTAAAACTGAAGCGCAAGTAAAAGCGGAATTCGAGAAACAAGGAATTTCAGGTGAAAAAGCCGATTTTCTATTACCTTTCAAAGTGTTTTCGGGAAATAAACCAACGAATACCATTCTTATCAATAAATTAACGCCAGAGTCATTAGGTGCTTTAGTTGCCATGTACGAACACAAGATTTTCGTACAAGGTATCATTTGGAACATCTTCAGTTATGATCAATGGGGTGTGGAATTAGGAAAACAATTAGCCAATTCTATTTTAGACGAAATCGAGTCAAAAGAAGTGAAAAATCACGATAGCTCAACATCATTTTTGTTGAAAAACTATCTTTCTTAGTACTCAAGGTAAAATATTTCAATCCTCAATCTTTGATTGAGGATTTTTTATATCCTTCAATAGTATTTGTTAATCATTTATTAATTAATTGAAACATTTTAATAAATTTAATTTAACAGTAGAGCTACATTCATGTTAGAAATTTGCAGAAAATATTTAAAAAATATATCTGATGAAAATTTTTAAAAATGCTTTACTTTTTGGGTTTATGTTTATATCAGCCTTAAATGTGTTTTCTCAATCTAAGGTTACAGGGACTGTTATAGACGGAGAGTTTAATCAACCACTTTCAGGTGCAAGTATTACAATAAAAGGCACTGCAAAAGGCACTACAACAGATTTTGATGGTAAATTTGAATTATCAACTGAGGTTAAATCGGGACAAATTGTTATTTCATATTTAGGTTTTGAAACTAAGACGATTTCATTTAATATTTCTAATAACTCGGTAGACTTAGGTAATATCGTATTGCTAACAGATGCTAGTCAATTACAAGAAGTTGTTGTTATTGGTAAAGGAATTATTGACGTTGCTAAAGAGCGTAAGACACCAATAGCAGTTTCTACTATTAAAGCTGTTGAAATTCAAGAAAAAGTTGGTACTGCAGATGTAACACAAGCAATGGTTAATACACCGTCTGTTTATGTCGCAGGACAATCTGGAGGTTATGGTGATTCAAGAATTACAGTTCGTGGTTTTCAACAAGATAATACAGCCTTTCTTTTAAATGGACAACCAATTAATGGAATGGAAGATGGTAAAATGTACTGGTCTAACTGGTCTGGAATGTCGGATATTGCAAATTTTATTCAAGTACAAAGAGGTTTAGGATCTTCAAAATTAGCTATTTCTTCAGTAGGAGGAACTGTTAACTTTGTAACAAAAGCTACCGATAAAAAAGAAGGCGGCTTTGTTTCAATGGGTGTTGCAAATAGCGATTATTTTAAATCTACAGCAGCATACAACACAGGTATGAATGCAAAAGGATTTGGTATGAGCATTATGATGTCACACTGGCAAGGAGATGGTTATAACCAAGGAACAAGAGGTGAAGGTCAAAACTATTTTATTTCTTTTGGATACAAACCAAACGATAAACATAATTTCAACTTCTTGATTACTGGTGCTCCACAATCTCACGATCAAAATTTCACAAAAACGATTAGTTCATACTTACAATATGGTAGAAAATACAATAATAACTGGGGAACTTTAAATGGAAATTATCTTTCAGAAAGAACAAATTTTTACCACAAGCCGGTAGCAAATTTAAACTGGGATTTTAACATCAATGAAACTACATCTTTATCAACTGTTCTTTATGCTTCTTGGGGACGAGGAGGTGGAACAGGTAATTATGGTCGTGGTAAAAGAACTACACCTGAAGGTTATGTAGATTTTGATGCAATTTATGCAAATAATATTGCAGATACTGATGGTATAGGTTCTAATGAGTCTTCAGATCCAAATAGAAATAATAATTATGTAATTAGGGCATCAATGAATAACCATGCCTGGTATGGTTTAGTTACTAATTTCAAAAAAGAATTAAATGAAAACTTAAATTTGAATTTTGGGTTAGATTTACGCACATACAATGGCGATCACTATCGTCAAGTTAGTAATTTCTTAGGTCTTAATAGTTGGTATGAGACAAGAAGATTAAGAGATAATACACACTTTTCAAACAGTTCTTTACCTTTAGGGACAAATACAGTAACTCAATCTTACAATATTAATCCTTGGTATGCATTTTTTAACACTGCTGATGACAATCAAAAGATAGATTATGATTATTCTGAAACTATTTCTTACGGAGGGGTTTTTAGCCAATTAGAGTATTCAAATGATAATTTTTCAGCTTTTTTCCAAGGAGCTATTTCTAATCAATCGCACCAAAGATTTGATTATTATGACTATCAAGATGACTATCAAGATTCTGAAAAAGTTTCTAATGTAGGATATAATGTAAAAGGAGGAGCTGCTTATAATTTTGCTGAAAAACATTCAGTGTATGCAAATGCGGGTTACTATTCTCGTCAACCATACCACGATAACATATACTTAAACTTTACAAATCAAGTAAATCCATTAACTGAAAATGAAAAGGTATTAGGTCTAGAGGCTGGATATACTTTTAAATCGAAAATGTTTTCAGGAAGTTTAAATGCTTACAGAACTACTTGGGAAGATAGAGTTGTGACTACTTCAGCAGTTCAAGCTACTAATGGAACTATTGGTACAACTCCAGTACTTGCGGGGGATATAATTTTTACTGAAAATCAAGGTGTTAAACAAGTTCATGCTGGTTTAGAATTAGATTTTGTTTTCAAACCAACTTCAAATATAGATGTAAAAGGTTTTGTTTCTATGGGTAATTGGGAATATGCAGATAAAGCAATAAGCACAAAAAGAGACGAGAATTTAAACCCTTTATTAGTAACAGAAACAGATTTAGATGGTGGAAAAGTTGGAGATGCTGCTCAAACTACATGGGGATTAGGGGCTAAATATGAGTTTGTTAAAAACTTTTCAATTGATGCAGATTGGAGAAACTATGATAAATTATATGCAAACGTTGCGGCTAAAGATAATTTAGAATTACCTAGCTATGATTTAGTAGATGCGGGTATTTCTTATAAAATGTTAGTTGGTAAAGACAAGCAAAATTCAATTAATTTTAGATTTAATATGAATAATATATTTGATGAAGTTTATTTGTCTGAATTAACATCTAATATTAAAACAGACGCATTTATTAGTGGTAATTCTGGTCCTACATACCAATCTGCCGGAAGAGTTTACAAAGGGATAGCTGATGGTAACCAAGGATATTTTGGTTTAGGAAGAACTTGGAATTTTACGTTGCGTTATAATTTCTAGTAATTTAAAGTTGATTACTACAACCTCTTATTCATTTTTTTGGGTAAGGGGTTTTTAATTTCCTATATTTGTAGTTCACTTTAAAATAAATTAGGTATGTACGAAACTATTCAATCCGTTCACTCTATCTTAGCTTATGCCGCTTTAGGGCTTTTAGTATTAGCTTCAATTAATGCCATTTTTGGATTAACTTCTAAAAAATTATTTACTGATAAAGACTTACGATTGTCTTTATTCACCTTAATCATCTGCCATATTCAATTGTTAGTAGGTTTGATTTTGTATTTTGTTTCTCCATTAGGTTCTGCTCAATTAGGAAACATGAAAGACGCTGCTATGCGTTTAACTTCGTTAGAACATCCATTAATTAACATTATCGCTTTAGTGTTAATTACAATTGGTTGGTCAAAACACAAAAAAGAAGAAAGTAACAACGGAAAATTCAAAAAGATTGCCGTTTTCTATACATTAGGTTTAGTGTTAATCTTATCAAGACTTCCTTGGGCTAACTGGTTCAACTAGTATTTGGTACAGTCTTTGGTAATAAGTTTACAAAATCAATAAATTATGAAGAAAAATATCCTAATAATAGCATTTGTATTACTTGTTACTGCATTGGTAAGCTTTTCTAACGATACAAAATCTGGTTTCGTTAGAAAAGCTTCTTTATATGATACCGTTAAGAAAAAAGATTCCCTTCAACTTTTAGATTCGATAAAAAAATCAGACACCATTCGAGTTGCCGATTCTATAGCCAATCTAAAAACAAAATTATACAAGAAAAACGTAGAAGCTTCGCATTATTCCGATAAATTAAACGGAAGAAGAACCGCAAGCGGACAAGTTTTTAGTAACAAAAAATATACGGCTGCGCATAAAACACTAAAATTTGGGACCAAAGTTAAAGTAACCAATTTAGCGAATAACAAAAGCGTCATCGTAACCATCAATGATAGAGGACCTCATACTAGAGGAAGAGAAATCGATTTGGCAAAACGTCCCTTTTTAGATATTTCGCACAATAACGGACGCTCGCTTTTACGCGTGAGTTTAGAAATCGTAGAATAATTATTTCAATTTACTTCCTTTTGAAGCCCACCAAGGCACCGTTTCCACAACTAATCTTCCTGCTTTAACCGCTGGGTCAAGATTCGCCAAACTATCCGCTTCTTTTAAAGTTTCGGTATTGAAAAGCAAAAATCCTGCAATAGTTTCATGTTTATCAGATGGACCAGCGATGCTAATTTTATTTGTTTTTGCTAACCAATTGATGTGTTCCATATGTTTTTTCTGAATTTCTGCCGCTTCTTCTTTCGAATGTTCGCGATTAGGACCTTTTTTTAGCATCACCAAAAAATATTTCTGCATCACATACGTAGTATCGCCTTCTTTGTAGCTAAAGGTTTCGTGATTGGTTTTCGGTTTGTCAGGATAAATTACGGTGTTTGAACCGCAAGCAAACAATAAAACTAGTGCAAATATTCCCAAAAGTGTTTTCATATTACCAAGATTTAAAAGGATTATTACTTAAATAAGCATTGTAATAACGTTCGTCAGAAGTGACTTCTTTCCCTAACCAATTTGGTTTTTCAAAAGATTCAGTTTCTGATTGTAGTTCAATTTCTGCCACGATTAAACCTTCGTTTTCACCTGAAAAAACATCTATTTCATAGGTGTGATTTCCCATAGGAACTTCGTAGCGAATTTTATCAATAGCGCCTTTTTCGCAAAGTGACAACAAGACTTCGGCTTCTGAAATTGTAATTTCTTTTTCCCACTCAAAACGGCTCATGCCCGATTCGTTTCCCTTACCTTTTATCGTTAAAAAACCTTTATTATCTTTGATTCTAACTCTAACGGTTCGCTCTGGATTCGAATTCAAATAGCCTTGCACAATTCTAAACTGAGCCGTACTTTCCGATATAAAATCGGTTGACGTGACTAAAAATTTACGCTCTATTTCTGTCAAAATTTAATATTTATTTAGGCATCTAAATTACTAAAAAATACTTTCTCTTTGTATCTTTACGAATCTATGACCAAAATTATGAATTTATTTACAAGTAAAAATCATCTTTCTCCCGACGAAATTCTTAAGAAATATTTTAACGAATTGCAGTTGTGGCGCAACGAAGAAAACGAAATTGATATTTTAGTTCAATTGGTTAACGCTATTCGTCCAAGAAATCCAAAAAAACCAGAACAAATAAGTCTTTTTCCTATTGTCGAGTTTTTTACAATTAACAATGAGGAACGAATCAACTTTGTGGCGTATTTGCAAACGGTTTTACAAAGTAAAAATTTCGATGCCATTTTAACCGATGCCGGAATTCTTCAGGATACCGATTTTTTCTACGAAGTTAAAAAGCGCGTTTTTGCAAAAGTTTTACCGTATCAAGCACCAAAAGATACTTTGCAATATGTTTTAAATCAGGTTTTTTATGTGGATTCTGATCCGGTTTGGATAAATAAGATTCCGATTGCTGAGTTAGAAATCCTTTTTGAATTGTTTCAATTTGAGACAATCTACGAAACTGTTGCTGTCAATTCGCCTTTGTATGAGGTGATGCAAGCCATCAATCTACTTTCGCAAAGAACCAGCGGAAGAGCCTTAGAATCTGATGTAATGAAAATGGTGCCTGAATATGCAGGTTTGGAAAGTCCGTTTGCGGCTTTTGAGAAAGAATTGTACGCAATTGAAAATACGATTCGCAATAAAGAATCTGAATTTTACACGACTTCATCTGATATCAATTACAAGCAATTATTGGTGTTGTATAAACAATGTAACGAATTTGTCGAGAAAGCTTTTCAAAACTCTTCTAAATACGGAATTTCACTACGTGTGAACCAAAACTTGTTGCGCATCAAACAACAATTGTATCGTGTTGGTGTTTTGATGCCGCTTTTAGTAATTGATAAACCCGAAGACAAAAAAGCAAAATCAATTGAATTAGCGATAAAACTCATTAAATACAATTGTTTAAAAACCAACGTTAGAAAGTTATTTAACGAAAGTACGCAGTTGTTGTCGTACGAAATCACGCAACATACCGCAAAAACAGGCGAGCATTACATTACGGAATCCAAAACCGAATATTTCAAAATGTTGTATGCAGCGCTGGGCGGCGGATTGATTGTTGGTTTTTTATGTATCATTAAAATCATGCTTTCCAAAGCCGATAGCAGTTACTTTGGTCAGGCATTTTTGTATAGCATGAATTATTCGTTTGGTTTTATTGCGATTTATGTTTTAGGATTTACTTTAGCCACCAAACAACCAGCAATGACCGCAGCTGCTTTAATCAATGCTCTTGAAGATGGTTTAAAAAAGCAAGCCAACGGAGATGGAGAAAAACATAAAAGTTTTGCTATTTTATTCGCCCGATTATTCCGTTCGCAGTTTATTGCTTTTGTGGGAAATGTTGTAATGGCTTTTCCAGTGGCGTTTTTAGGAATTTGGCTAATCGATTTAGCGTTTGATTACAATATTGCCGAAACCAAATGGGAAAAACTAGTCACAGATTTAAGTCCAGTGCATTCCATGGCGATTTTTCATGCAGCTATTGCAGGTTTTTTCTTGTTCTTGTCGGGAATTATCTCGGGAAGTATTGCAAATCGCGATAAGCATTTTGATGTGTATTACCGAATCAAAGAACATCCATTACTAAAATTGAATTTCGGAAAAGCAAAAGCCGAAAAAATCTCGAAATGGTACGAACGTTATTGGGCAGGAATTATTTCCAACTTTTGGTTCGGAGTTTTCTTAGGAAGTACGGCTTCTGTAGGTTTGTTTTTAGGACTGAATTTAGACATTCGACACATTACATTTGCTAGCGGAAACTTGGCCTTAGCTATTTACGGTGCCGATTATATGGTGAACAATGCAATGTTGTTTTGGGGTATTTTAGGTATCGGAATTATTGGTTTTGTGAACTTTTTAGTAAGTTTTGGTTTGTCGCTTGGATTGGCGTTTCGTTCCCGCAATATTCCGTTGGCAGAGTTACGCCCGATTATTACTTCGATAAAGCAACATTTCTTTAGAAAACCAATGAGTTTCTTTTTTCCTACCGAATAATTTATGAGCGAGCACTACCGAAAAATAATTCACGTTGATATGGATGCGTTTTATGCATCGGTAGAGCAAATGGATAATCCAGAGTTGAAAGGAAAACCTTTGGCGGTTGGCGGAAGCGAAGTTCGTGGTGTAGTTTCAGCAGCAAGTTACGAAGCGAGAAAATTTGGTGTTCGAAGTGCGATTAGCGGCATTCAAGCCAAGAAATTGTGTCCCGATTTAATTTTTGTGCGACCAAGATTTGATCGCTACAAAGAAATTTCGAAGAAAATCAGAAAAATATTCCACGATTACACCGATTTAGTCGAACCATTATCGCTCGATGAAGCCTATTTAGATGTTACCGAAAATAAAAAAGGAAATCCGAGTGCGACATTAATTGCACAAGAAATCAGAAAGCGCATTTTTGAAGAAGTTGGACTAACTGCTTCGGCTGGAATTTCCGTGAATAAATTCGTAGCTAAAATCGCCTCCGATTACAACAAACCGAACGGACAAAAAACGGTAAATCCAGATGAAGTAGAAACGTTTTTAGAAAAATTAGATATTAAAAAGTTCTACGGCGTTGGAAAAGTAACGGCTGAAAAAATGTATCAGTTGGGTATTTTCACAGGTTACGATTTAAAGCAAAAATCGTTGGAATATTTAGAGAAACATTTTGGTAACAGCGGTTTTCATTATTACCAAATTGTGCGTGGCATACATAACAGTGCTGTAAAACCTAATCGTAAGATAAAATCAGTAGGAGCGGAACGTACTTTTGGCGAGAATTTATCCTCTGAAATTTTCATGGAAGAACGTTTGCAAAGTATTGCCAAAGAATTAGAAAAACGCCTACAAAAAAGCAAAATCTCAGGAAAAACCATCACACTAAAAATAAAATATTCTGATTTCACTTTACAAACCCGAAGCAAAACCTTACCGTATTTTGTAAACGACAAAAACATCATTTTAGACGTTGCCAAAGATTTACTCTATCAAGAGCGTTTGAGAAACTCCGTGCGACTACTAGGAATTTCCATCCACAACTTAAACAACGAAGAAAAAACCAAAACTACTTTGCCTCAAAAAAGTGTTTCGGTACAATTGAAGTTTGAGTTTTAAAAAGTTGAAATTTTATAAAAATAGGCAGAAAAACTACAGCAATGAGTTTGTGAGAATTTTGTTATATTGCATTTTCAAACCCGACATGAACAACTATTCTAATTATAAAGTAGTGTTATAATTCGTTAGATAAATAATTATATGGAAAATATTAAAGAATTTTTTGCATTTACAGAATCATTGAAACTTAATCAAAAAGCAGAACTTTTTGATAAAGAAGGGAATAATTTAATAAATGAAGTTTATACTGATTTATTTCCTGAAAATGCTGTAAATGATAAAGTTAATTTGCCTAATACAACAATTATAATTGGTAGAAAAGGGACCGGCAAATCAACTATATTTCAAAAATCAATTAATGATCAAATTGAAAATAAAAATGTTTTTCCACTTTATCTCGACGTAAAAACAATTTATGATAGAGCAACTCCTACATTAAAATACGAAAATGAAACATATGTTTCAAGAGATGAATTGACTAAATTTTTACTTTATAAAAATTTTCTAAAGGAAATAATTGTAGAAGTAAAAAAAAGAATTGAAAACCATTTGTCGTTTAATATTTTTGAAAAAGCATTTGGTCTTGATACTGAAAAAATACTATCAATACAGATTGAATTAGATAAAATTGAGAAAGAACTTGATTCGGCATTTGAAAAAATAGACATAAATTTATTTTCAACTATTGGAACAGAATTAGAGGTCACTAATAGTGAAAATGTAAATTTTGATTTATCTCTTTCAAAGAATCCATCGACAAACTTAAAATATCAGAATGGTAATGGGCAAAAAATCAAAGAAGAATTTAATAATATATTTTTAAATTTTTTTAATGTAAAAAGCTTGTTAATTGATAATCTTACAGCGATAAAAAAAATTCTAAATATCAGAAATTTATATATTTATTTAGATGATTTTTCTGAGATTGATTATGATGCTCAGGTTATTTTTGTCAATCATTTTATAGCCCCACTAAATAATTTGTCGGAGAATTTTATAAAATTTAAAATTGCTACTTACAGAGGTAGATTATATTTGGGCAAAATCGATAGGTCGAAAATTGATTTTATTCACCTTGATTTCTTTGAAGCTTTTAATATTTATAAATCTATTACAAGAATGGAAGAGCTTGCATTAGATTATAATAAACGTTTGATTGATACTAGATCTAAGTTCTTCTTTTTTAAAAGTAATTTTTATGATTTTTTTGATATTAAAAAAGAAGATATTCACGAAACTCTCTTTGAGGTTTCAATGAACATTCCTAGAAAGTTAGGTTATATTTTATCATATTGTTATGATTCTAATTTAATTCATAATTCAAAAATAACGAAAGCTAGTTTAGGAAATGCAGCTCAAAGGTATTATGAAGAGATTACAGAGAGTTATTTTGAAGCAAATCCCTATATAACTAGGCCTTTTTCTGATAAAGTAAATATTGCAAATCAATTAAGTTTACTAAATAAAATCATTGATAAGCAAAAATTTAACAAACAAAATATTTCAAAGTCAAGAGCAACAATTTTTAAAGTACCAAATCAGCCAACAAGTCATTTTGTTGTAAATGATGATTTTTCTTCTTTATTAAATAATTTAGAGTTAAATGGGTTTTTAAGTACTTACAATAAATTAAAAGATAAAAGTAATATTTCTTCAACTCTTTTTGCTCTTGACTATGGTCTATGTAGAAAACATAATCTAAATTATGGTAGACCTAAGGATGCTGAACATAGAAAATATTATAGTGATTCTAGATTTAGTTTAAATCATATAATTCGTGAGCATTATAACTCAACACAGGTTTTAAAATGTGAAAATGGACATGAGTACAATTTTGAATTGCTTAAACAATTTGAATTATATGAGATGAACTGCCCAAATTGTTTGAAAGAAGGACAAATAAAAAAATGTAAAATATCGGTTTCAAATAAAGAGTTAGTAGAGAAAATTCAAGAAATTGAGCGAACGGCACTTTTACAAGTTGATTTTGATGAGTTCAAAATTCTTTATTCATTGCGACAATTTTCTCCAATTTCATTACCCTTAAAAAAACTAGGTGAACTAAATGATATGTCTTTTCAATTTGTTTCTAAAAGGATTCCAAAACTTATTGAGTTAGGTTTTATTGAAATTGATCAAGAGAAATCATTAGCCGTGTCAAAAGAGCATTATCTAATTACAGCAAAAGCAATGGAAAAAGTTATAGATTTTGTAATAAATATTAGAAAAGAAAAAGCAAAAGAATTAGAT
>NZ_JAKLJH010000024.1:21085-25031 GCF_023151265.1 Flavobacterium sp. | reverse complement strand
CCGCTATTGTCAAATAAAGTTACGTTAGCTGATGCAATAGGTTTTTGTGAATCAAAATCTACTACGATTCCTTTTAAAAGCTGTTCACAATCTTTTGGAATTGAAGCCGTTTCTAAAAATTTATAAATATCATCATAGCCTAAATTGTCTTCTTTTCTGTTTGAGGATACAAATCCTCTTTTAGATTGGGTGTCAATAATAAGAGCAAAATCATCCATTGAACTGTTTACGGGTTCTCCCACGTTTTTGATGCTTCCAACAGTTCCATCTTCTTTCAATTCGGTTACAAAAACATCTAATCCACCTAGTCCTGGATGTCCGTCTGAAGCAAAATATAATTCGTTATCCTTTGAGATAAAAGGGAATGTTTCTCTAGCTTCTGTATTGATTTTGTTTCCTAAATTCTCGGGTGTTCCAAAACTCCCATCAGCATTAATATTTACTTTAAAAATATCCGAAGCGCCAAGTGTTCCTGGCATATTAGAGGCAAAGTACAACGTTTTTTCGTCAGCACTTAAAGCTGGATGTGCCACGCTGTAATTATCATTATTAAAAGGAAGTTCTTCAATGTTTGTCCATTTATCACCTTCTTTTTTAGCTCTGTAAATTTTTAAAAGAATGGTACGCTCGCTATCTCTTCCTTTTTTTCCATTAAGATAATTGTTACGAGTAAAATACATCGTATTACCATCTTTTGTAAAAGCCGGAGTAGATTCATGATATTTTGAAGCTACACTTTTAGAAAATTTTTCAGGAGTTCCTAAATTATTTTCTTCCGATTTAGAAGCGCTGTATAAATTAGTAAATGATTGATTGGTCCAATTGTGTTTTTTATTTACAATTCCACCTGTGTCTTTAGCAGAAGTAAAAACAATTTCTTCTTTATAAAAAGCAGTTCCATAATCTGAAAATTGCGAATTGATTCCTGCATTTTCTAATTTGTATCTACCTGAGTTTTTCTTTATTTCAGCTAAATAATCGCTTTGTGATTTGGCCAATTTTCCTCTTAAATCGGTACCGTTTTTAGCATTAAATTGAGCCATCATTTGGTCTGCTTTTTTGTAATCGCCAACCGCTTTTAAGGTTTGTGCATATCGAAAATAGTATTCGGTATCCACAGGTTGATTCATAGCAAAAAGCTCCGTGTACCATTTGTTAGCATCTTCTAATTTACCCTGAAAGTAATAGGAATTGCCTAGTTTTTGAAATAATTCAACCGATTTATATCCTTTTTCGGCAACTTTTTCATAGGTTTTGACTGCATCAACGTAAGCGAATTTTTCAAACTCTTTGTCTGCTCTTTTAATTTTAACTTCTTGTGCATCTACTAAAAAACTCTTTAGTAACAATGCTACTATAACTATTGCTTTTGTTTTCATATTTTGTTTTTTAGAAGAATCTTGGTGAAACAACTTTTTCTGATTTTCCTTTGAACTCGTAGCGCAAGAATATTTCATGTGAACCCGAGTTGTAGTTAGCAAGTTTAGTGGTTTCGGCATCATAACCATACCCTATGAACCAACCTTCTGAAACTTGAAAACCAACTAATCCACTTAATGCAGCATCCCAACGCCAAGCCGCACCTAAAACAAATTTTTCATTAAACATAAAATTTGCAGTTACATCTAATTGTAAAGGTGAGCCTGATACCATTTTAGACAAAAAGGCTGGTTTGAATTTAATTGTGGGAGATAAATCAAAAACGTATCCTCCAATTAAATAGTAATGCATTCTTTCTTTTGCTGTAGCAGAAACATTATCATCGAAATGATCTGTTTCTAAGAAGTTTGGAACCGATAATCCGGCGTATAATTTATCTGAATGGAAGTAAATACCGGCTCCAATATTTGGTGAAAAACGATTGTCAATGTTATTTTGAAATTGAGGATCAGTTAAATCATATCGATCTAATTTGGTGTAATCTACATTTAATAAATTAGCTGTTCCTTTTATTCCAAACGATAATTTATAAGTCTCAGAAGTTGGTATAGAGTAGGACACATCTACTGAAATAGCATTTTCGTCAGATGGACCAATGCGATCATTTACAAAAGAAACTCCCAATCCTAAATTAGAATTATTAATTGGTGTGTTCACCGAAAGGGTATTGGTTACTGGAGCTCCATCTAATCCTACCCATTGGGTTCTATGTAAGCCAAAAATACTCATGACACCACGACTACCGGCATAAGCTGGATTCACATTAATAGTATTATACATATAATTGGTGTATTGTGAATCTTGCTGAGCACTGGTTTTTTGATTGCACAAGAAAAGCAAGGCAGAGCAGATGATTATATTTTTAATTGAAATTTTCATGATAATTAGTATTTCTTATTGTAAAAATCTTTTGTAAGTAAAACCTGCTAATACTCCGCCTAAAATGGGAGCTACCCAAAATAACCATAGTTGTTCTGAGGGCCAACTTACATGAGCAAATAAAGCTTGACTTAAACTTCTTGCTGGGTTTACAGAGGCGTTTGTAATAGGTATACTTACTAAGTGAATTAATGTTAACGAAAATCCTATCACTATTCCAGAGAACTTATGATAAGCATTACTACTTGTAATACTTAAAATAATAAGTAGAAAGAAAAAAGTAAGGACAAATTCAGTTAAAAAACACGAAAGTAAATCGTATTCCATAGGTGAATTTTCTCCATATCCATTAGAGGCAAATCCTGCAATTTCAGCATGAACACTTCCAGATTGAATGACATACAATACAGAAGCGGCTAAAATTGCACCTAACACTTGAAAGAAGGAATATTTAAAAGCTTCATTTAAAGACATTCTATTAGCACTTACCATCGCAAATGAAACCGCAGGGTTTAAATGACAGCCTGAAATTGTACCTATGGTATAAATCATAGTTAACAAAGAAAGTCCGAATGCTAATGAAACACCTACAAAACCAATTCCGTAGTCTGGGAACGTGGCAGCAAAAAGAGCGCTACCACATCCACAAAATACTAACCAAAAAGTACCTATTAACTCAACTATATATTTTTTCATAAAGTATCTTTTAATTATTTTGGATATATAAATGTCCTGCTTTATTAATCATTTGTTTTCCGTTTACTCCATCATAGCTGTATTCGTATTTTATGATGTAGAAGTAAGTTCCAGTTGGTAATTTTTCATTTCTAGAAATCGTACTTCTTCCATCAGAATACCCTTTGAAAACATTATTTATGTTGTCGTAATTAGACGTTTCATAGACTTTTACTCCCCAACGGTTGAAGATTTCAACATTGTTGTTTGGATAACATTCAATACCTTCTAAGTAGAAAATATCATTTTTGGTATCTCCATCTGGTGATACAGCATTCCATATTTTAATATGACAAGCTAATGTTATTGTTTGAGTATAAGTAGATGAATTACCACAATCATCCGTTGCCGTCCAAGTTCTAATTAACTCATATCTACTTGAACAATCTCCATCAATTCTTTGTTCATCTAATGTAACAGTTACATTTCCACAATTATCTGTAGCAGTCATTGTTGGAGCTACTGGAATGTTATCACAATCTGCAAATCCGTCTACTGGTAACTCACCTGTAAATACTGGCGGCGTTGTATCTTGAACGTCGATGATTTGGATATGAGAGGTTTCATTTCCACAAGCATCTGTTGCAGTCCAAGTTCTGATTAATTGATAGTTCGATGCACAACTTCCATTAATTCTCTGTTCGTTGTAAATTACGGTTGCTGTACTACAGTTGTCAATAGCAGTCAATACAGGTGCAGTTGGAACTACATCAGTACATTCTAATACTAAATCAGCAGGTAACGATTCTACAAAAGTAGGATCAGTTGTATCTTGAACCGTTATCGTTTGTGTATGAACAATGTCATTACCACAAAGGTCTGTTGCAGTCCAAGTTCTCGTGATGGTATAGTTTGCACAAGCTCCCGCAACTTCTGTTGATGTTTCATTGAA
>NZ_JAKLJH010000024.1:0-21050 GCF_023151265.1 Flavobacterium sp. | reverse complement strand
GGTATAGTTTGCACAAGCTCCCGCAACTTCTGTTGATGTTTCATTGAAAGTTACCGTTGCAGTACCACAATTATCCGTTGCAGTTAATGTTACTGCTGCAGGAATTGCATCACATTGTACAGTTGCATCAGCAGGCAATGTTTCAACAAATGTAGGATCAGTTGTATCTTGAATTAACAAATAAACCGTTGCAACATCACAAGCTTGAGGACTTCCGTTATCGCATACTTGATAAACAAAACTATCTGGTCCTGCATAACATGGATTTACTGTATAATTAAATGTACCATCAGTATTTATGGTAACTGTTCCATGAAGTGGTTGTACAACTGGTGTAGTATTTATAGTTTGTAAATCACTTTCTAAATCATAATCATTATCTAATAAGTTCATTGTAGAATTTGATGAACAATTGATAAAATATGAGTCATCAATTGCATAAGTAGTATTTGAACTACTATTTGGTAAAACAGTTACAATGACAGTGGCAGTTTCGCAAGATACTGGAGAACCATTATCACAAATTTGATAGGTAAATGTATCTTCTCCTTCATAACCTGGGTCTGGAGTGTAAGTTATTGTTCCGTCAGGATTAACAATAACTGTTCCATTAGCAGGGTCAGTTACAGAGCCAGGTGTTATTACAAATGTGTTGTTATCAGGATCAAAATCATTAGATAAAACAGCAATTGTTATTGTAGTTCCATTTTCTGTAATAACAGCATCATTATTTGCTACTAAATCATTATTTCCTGAAGAAATTAAAATTTCTTCTACATTAATAGTAACAGTTGCAGTACTACAAGCTATTGGTGTTCCATTATCACAAACAGTATATGTAAATGAATCTGTTCCTGTAAAACCAGAGTTTGGTGTATAAGTATAAGTTCCGTCTGGATTCATAACAACAGTTCCATTTGATGGATTTGTATTAGAAGCTATAGTTTGTGTGTTTCCTTCCAAATCGAAATCATTAGTTAATACATTTCCAGTTACAGGTGTGTTTATTAATGAAGTATTAATATCATCAATAGCATAAGTATAGTTATTTGGCGTTACAACTTCTGTATCGCTATCATCAGATGGGTCAGGGTCGTTTTCATTACCATCGATAGTTGCAGTATTGTCATAAGGCCCTGTTGGATTAACTGTAGCTGTGATAGTTAAAGTAGCACTTGCCCCATTCGCTAAGTTACCGATAGTCCAGTTAGGCGCTGTCCAAGTACCCGTACTAGGAACGATGTCTGTAGGAAGCGCAATAGTGTATCCACTTGGAATCACATCTGTCACCACTACGTTTGTAGCATCACTAGGACCGTTGTTAGTAGCTGTGATGGTAAAGGTTACCACATCACCTACATTAGGTGTTGCGTTGTCTACTACTTTAGTTACTGATAAATCGGCGTCTACAATACAAGTTGGAGCAACAGCTGTTAAATTAATAGTATTACAAGAATTTGAATCTTCAAAATCAATATTATAATCAACATTTGTAGCTATTGAAGCAGAAGTCCATGTGTGAGTACCATTTCCATTGTCTACCCATGTTCCTGGCATTCCAGTTCCTGTTGCAGTAAAAGGAGCATTTCCTGAGAAAGTAGCAGTAACTACATAACTTGTTCCATCTACAGCACAAGTTGTTTGTGTTGTTCCAATTTGAGCAATTGTTGAAAGAACAATGATTTGAGCTTGATTGGTTAAAAATGAAGTTGTACAACCCGAACCAGAAATTTGTATATCAAAAGTATTTGTTCCTGCAACTAATTGTGATGCTGGAATTGTTAATATCAAATCTCCATTGTTTCCAATACCAGAAATAGAAGGAGTTAGAGGTGAACCTGACTGAAAAATTGTATAAGTTGCTGAATTGACAGAATTATTAATCGTAATTGTTCCATCTAAATTTAAACATACAGTTGAACCAACAACAGTGTTGTTAATTACAGGAGTACCTTCAAAAAATAAGATAGTTTCTGTTAAAGTACTACTACAACTAGGATTTCCATTAGTAACGGAAACAGAATATTGTGTTCCTGCTGTAGGAACTTGAGCATTAGGAATAGTTAGTGTTAAGTTTCCGCCATTTCCAATTCCAGATACCGAAGGAACTAACGGATTGCCTGAATCATCTAATATTTCATAGGTAAAACCAACTTCAGAATTACTAATAACAATAGCCGCAGGATTTGATTGCAATTGGCATAAATCGATATCATTAACAGCTAGATTTAAATTTGGCGAAGGCGTATAAGTAACTGTTATTTGACTTGTAAACGGTGTAGAATTAACACAATTAAAAACAGTTAGTAATTCTAAAGTTGCTGTGTAAGTTGTAGTTTGGTTAATAGTAACCGTTACACTATCTCCAGTTCCAATAACATTGCTTAAATCATCTGTCCAAACAATATCATAAAGATCCTCTGAAGCATTAACACTTAAAGTAACCGTATTGCTACCAGGACACACAACAGATTGACTAGTATTTGCTTGTGGGATCACTTGAATACCATTAACCGTAACATTTGTATCAACTGAATAACAAGAATTTGAAGTACGAACAAAATAATCTCCTGCTGCTAATCCTGTAAAACTTTGTTCTAATGCATTAGCATCTGCAGCTGTATTTGCTGTAAAAGTTTGCAAAGGAACTGTAGGATTAGATACTGAAAAAAGTTGCCAAGTTAAAGGATATACTGCTGTTCCGCCAGTTATTTGAGCCAAAACCACACCAGTATTTGTATCATTAATGTCACATAATGCAGATTCTGTAGAAACGGTTATATCTTGATAAGGGTTTACTGTAAATGGAATATAGTAAGTTTCAAAATTACTTAAACCAGTAACTGCAGAATATCCCCACATTCCTACAAATTTAGTTCTGTCTATTACAATTAAATAGTTTCCTGTTGATAAATTTGTAAAAGTTCCTGATTTGTAGCCATTGGATGAAATACCTGAATCGGGATATAAAGTTGTTATTAATGTACCAGGTAAGCCTCCAACATTGGTAAATAATCGTACTACTCCTGCATCAAAAACCCCATTTAAACTTGCATTGTTTGGAGCATTCAAATTGTATGTTGCTGAACTCGAATTATTACATCCTTGGTTAACTGTAATCACTGGATTATAGGTTGCGGGAACATTAATATTTACAGAACGAGTTATTGTGTTTCCACATGCATCTGTAAAAGTTACATTGTAAAGCCCAATAGGTAAATCTCTTACTAATTTTGCGTTGTCGATAGGATTTGTAGAGTTTACTGTTCTTACTATTGGAAAGTTTACAGTGAAAGTTCCTGCTAAATTGTAAGGATGAGTAGAAGTGAATGTTCTTGATGTGCTACCATCAGCTGGCATTATTGAATATGTAAATGGAAGTTGTAGATTTGAACTATTAGGATAATTAAAAAACATTCCACCAGTATTTTCTCTTAATGTTTGCATTGTTGAGATAGTAACTAAATTTACATTAGGAGCGGCATTATTTACAATTATAGTTCTTGTTTCAGTAGAACAGCCATCAGTTATATTTATGTTATAGGTTCCTGGTCCAGGAACTGTCACGTCTAAATAACCTGTTGATAATGGAGTAAATGTTCCAACTCCTGATACTGTAACTTGTGTGTTTGATAAGCAAAATTTTGTATTACCATTAGAATTAAAAAATTCAAAATGTATTGAATATCCAACACTACAACTTGCAATACTTGTTCTTGGATCGATATAGGTTTGTATGGTAGATACTGGGGGTACAGTTCCTGAAACAACTCTAACATCGCAACCATCAGTAAATGTGGCTACATAAGTGTCACCAACCGTCATTGTTGGACTTGGAAAACCCCAAACAAATTGCGAAACAAATGTTTGATAAGCTCCTAATGGTTGATAAGCTCCACCATTTATAGAAATTGTAGCACTAGTGACATTTGTATAATTTGTAAATGGAAAATATAAAACAAATTGGTTACAAAAAGTGGGGCATCCTACTCTAAGGTATCTTACATTTGAAAAATTTAAAAGAGGATTTGTATTTGCTGGGATAACTCTTGTTTGACCAACAGTAACTTCACAACCTGCTTGACCATTAACTTGATCTGTAACAGAAAAGTTATAAGTTCCAGCAGCTAAACCTGTAAAAACATAACTTCTACTCATAGTAGGAGCAGATGGTGAATTTGTTGCTCCAGGACATGTATATACAAATGGTCCTGTTCCAGTACCTGCTGCAACTGTTGCTGTCAGTGTAGCATTATTTACATAATTAGTGGCAGCTGGATTACAAGTAGTAATTGTATGACTACTACTTACACTCATATTAATATAGGTAGTAGTTATTGCAATAGGGTTGTTTGGCGCTTGAATTACAGTTCCTCCATTAACTAATGAAATATTGTAATTTCCAGCAGATAAACTGTTGAAAATAACTGGTCCGCCATTCGCAGGAATTGGTAACTGCTGCACAGGGCCACTAGAGGGTGTTAAAACAGCAATCCAATTAGTACAATTTACAGCTCCGGGTACTTGAACCGAAATAGAACCATTTGCAAAACAGGTTCCATTTGTTGGCGTAGCTGTAAAAGAATTTACATTGCATTGCGCATAAGAATTGTTTCCAAAAAACAATAATAGCATCAAATACAAAAACGTAATTTTAAACTTCATACTTATATAGTTATTAATTAATTTTTTATTCATTTGTTATGTTTTATACATATCTATAAATCAGATACTTAAAATGTAAAAACAAATCTACACTTGAAAATATCAGTCGTTTGTAGAATGTTTATTTTAAAATAAGTAGAACAAATTCTACAATTTATTTATTCCCGTTTATCTTGATAAAAGCTGAAAATTTGTATTAAACTGGATAAATTATCAATATCTAGTTTTTCAAAAATTCTGTTTTTATAAGTGCTTACAGTTGATTTTTGAATATTTAATGAGTTGCAGATATCGATATTAGAAAAACCTTCAACCAATAGTTTTGCAATTTCAATCTCCCTATTAGAAAGTTGTTCTAGCGGATTTTTGGGTTTATTAAAAATATAAGTATCCATAATTTTTTCCTGAATATTCTTACTTATGTATTTTCCGCTATTTAATACAGATTTTATAGCAAGTTTAATTTCTTCCTCATCACTTAGCTTACTTAAATAACCATTTGCTCCAGCATTTAAATAGCGAATAGCATAGATATTTTCATCATAAGCAGAAAAAATTAAAATCTTAATATTGGGTTGTATTTTTTTTATTGTTGGAATAATATTTAAACTTGTTCCATCAGGAAAACTAATATCTAATACTAATAAATCTACAGGAGTAGTGTTTACTCTTTTAATAATTTCAGAAAAATTTGCTAATTGATAAATATTAGAATTTTTGTGGATTCCCTTTAAAATAAAAGTTACGCCTTGTCGAACAATTGTATGATCGTCGGCAACTATAAAATTATATTTGTATTGTTCTCCCATAATTAATTTACTTCAAAAAATAAACTACATTCAACTTTTGTTCCTTGATTAACTTTACTCGTTATGTTTATATCACCTTCAAATAGTTCAACAATTTCTTTGCATAGATTAAGTCCTAATCCAATTCCAAGGTTATTTACTTTATCTGAAATGGTTCCCTGATAATAATCTTCAAAAACATATTTTAAATCCTCATTTGAAATTCCTATTCCGCTATCTTCAACTGTTAATAGTAGATTTATATTTTTTGAAAACTCATTAACTATGTAGAGCCCTACTTTTATTTGCCCATTTGAAGTAAATTTATTGGCGTTACCAACTAAATTGTAGAGTAGTTGTTGTAGTTTGATTTTATCTGAATCTACAAAACAATCATTTGTAATATTACTTTGAATGATTAATTGGTTTTGATTGCTTTCTACAAGACAATTGAGGTTTTTTAAAGTCTCTTCAATGTTTTGTTTTAAGTTGAATCGCTCCTTATTGAGAATTAGTTTTTTATTTTCATTTTTCGAAAATTCTAAAATTTGATTAACCATTAACGACATTGAATTTGTCGTGTATTGGATAGATTGCACAGACTCTTTCAAAGAAGGATTATTTGTATTATTAAAAATTGATTTTAGATACATGGAAAGAATGTTTAATGGAGAACGAATCTCATGACTAATCATTCCAACAATTCGGTTTTTAAAATTCAAACTTTGACGTAATTTCTCTTTGGATTCTATAAGCCTGTTTTCGTAGTTAAATGCCAAATAAGTTAAAATAATAAGTATTCCAGATATTATAAATAATACGAATAGTAAGCCAAAAATGGTATAGCGTCTTATTGAATTATTGGTTCTGAATTGGTTATCAAAGTTCTGTTTGTTTGTTTTGTCAAATACAGTTAGTGCTTTATTTATACTATTAATAATGAATTCACTATGCATTAAAATAGTATAATTATTTTCGGCAAAATTTTCAGTTGTGTTTAATTTCTTTCTTAATTGTCCAAATTCATTATAATAGAAACTATTCGTTCGCTTAAAAGCATTTGCTAATTGCTCTTCGATATTTCCAGTAGTGACATTTTTTCCGTATTTCATTGTAATAGTAACATTCAACTTTTCTTTTTGAACATCCACTTTGCCAGAAAATGCATCACCAATTCTACTAAACAATCCTTTTCGTTCAACACTATCTACAAGCATGTAAGACTCCACTTGTACACTATTTAAAATGTCTTTGTAATCAAACGAATTGAAATTTACAGCGGGGAAATCAATTTTGTTTTTAGGATTTTTTTGTACAGATATCAATGAATCCAACAATTGTTTTTCTTCATTTATTCTAATTAGATTAATTTTTTCTTGATTTAGATATGCGGCTAAGGATTCATCTTTAGATACGGTACCTATAAATGAATTAACATGATTATTTAAATTTTCTAATGATTGGTAATAATCTAATAAATGGATAGTATCTTTTGAATTTAAAAAATCTTGCAAATTTTTATGAATAGTGGCATAATCATCTTTTATGATTTCTTTCTGTTTAATCAATGCAGATGAATTATCTAAGTTCTCTTTATATTTTTGAAGTTTATTTTCATTAACAAATTCATTATATAAAAGAATAACCAAAATTAGTAACGCAAAAATGGAAGTAAGTAACAAAATGATTTGCACGAACTTTCGTTTTCTTAAAGTGTTTAAGTTTAAATCTAAATAATATAAAATTTTTCTAATCAATTTTATTGTTTTTATGTTTTGTTTGATTTCAAAACTGGTTTTTAAAATAAAAAAATAGAGCTGCTTTTTTTAGTAGGAATTTACTTTGTTAACAAAAATAATATGGCTTTAACTAAATATTTGTAGAACCATTTTATTCGTGTAGATAGAACTAATTTTACAACAGGTGCAATTTATATCGGTTGATTATTTAAAAAGGTAAATTGAAATACGCAATATTACTCGAGTCGAAATTTTTTTTAAAACAATGAAAATCAATAATTTAGTATTTGTTTTAAAAATAAGTGAGTAGTTGTGAGTAGTAAAAAAGAGATTTTTATTTTTTATGAAATAGTATAAACAAAAAAAATCCAGTTGAAAAACTGGATTTTTTGTTTTTGACGAATAAAAAATTAAAAATTTAAGAGCCAAGAGTATAAATCTTCTTCACTATCTAAGTTCAGTTTTTTTCTTACTCTATATTTTTTTGATTCGATAGATCTTACACTTGAATTGGTAAATCGTGCAATATCTTTAGCGGTGTAATTCAATCTAAAGTAAGCTAAAATTTCTAAATCGCTAAGAGTTAGATCAGGATAAGTGGTGGTTAGTTTTGTAATGTGTTCAGAAAAAACATCTTTAAACCTTTCTAAAAACAACTTATTATCCTTCTCAGCAATATTTTTTAGCTCTAAAACTGCGTCAATTGGTATGATATCTTTTGAGTTATTTTCATTTTCAATAACTTCATAATCATTTTTTAAATCCAAAATTTCGTAATTATTTTCATTTTTAATTAACTCACTTTTTTTAGATTTTTTCCAATAATAGACTAAAAATATGCCTAAACTAAGAATTGACAGAATAATAATATAGTAGAACTTGGGGAAAGATTTAGGTTCTTCTTTTTTTTCAGGAAGTTCATCTTTAAGAATATTTTCTAGAGCCTTTCCTTTAGATTTATCAATTTCAATAGAATTACTAATGGAGTTAACTAATAATTTACTTGCCTTTTCTTCTTTGCCAAGTTTTAATAATAGTTCTCCATATTCATTATTTATCAAGGTCAAAAATATCTTGTTTCCAGAAGCTTCTGCATATTTAATGGCTTCTTCATAATACTTGGCAGATAATTTAAATTCGCTAATAAAATTATGAGCTTTTCCCAAATCTTTGTAAATCATGGCTTTAATCATATTGCTCTTTGATTTTAAAGCAAGTTCTTCGGCAAATTTTAAATGTGTAATTGCAACTTTATGATCTTCAGATAAACCATACATGTATTCTTGAGCAAAAATTAATTCTGCATAGGCTAATGCATTATTTCTAGATAGACTTTTTTTAGAGATTTGTTTTGCCTCTTTGAGCATTTGCTCTCTAAAATAGAAGAGAGAATCTTTTGGAAAAGTTTGAGCTATTCCATTAGTTAAAAAGATAACATATAAATATACTTTAGAAGTATGCTTATCGTCTTTAACATTAATTTTATCTGAAATTTTTAAAGCTTCAAAAACTGTTGATTTTGTTTTGTCAATTATCCCAGAATGTTGATAGATTTTAGCTTTAGTAGCCATAAAGGAAGCTAAACTTTTGTAATCTTCTTCAATTTCGGATAGTTCAATTCCCTCTTTTATGAACTTAGATGCTTCATCTAAATTTCCACTGTTAAACATTATGACAGTATAAATTTTTGAAGCAATAATTATTCCTCGCTTGTAGTCTTCTTTTTTACTTCTTTCATAAAGATCCAGCGATCGTTTATCTAGATTTTTTAAGTTTTCGACACCTTCTTTGTAAAAATCTAATTCTAATTTGTCGATTTCTTTTTCGAGACTCAGTTCTTGGTTGGATTGTGAAAAAATAGAAAAACTTAAAAAGAGTAGTAGTGAAATTAAGCTGCCTTTTTTCATGTAAATTATTAATTATTTAGTGGGTATTTATTTTTTTAATAAAAATAATAAATAAATCGAAATAAAATAGTTGCAAATCAAATTTTTAATTTTATTGTTTTTTAGTTTTTAAAATACTTCTAAAAAATAAATAATAATAAAAAAAACCCTAAACAATTGTTGTTTAGGGTTTTACTTTTCGTAGCGAAGACGGGAGTTGAACCCGTGACCTCAGGGTTATGAATTGCCCCAATATTTATTTTTTACACGAAAAATAGGTGTTTTTTGACAAAATCGTTTACTGTAGTGTTTACGGTTATAAGACCAAAAATACTGCTTTATTTTTAATAAAAAAGGGAATTAAATATGTTTTTTAAAATTCGAAATAGTGAGCTAGTTTTTTGAGAAATTTCACGTACCACGTCACGTACCGTTCACGTACCACGTGATTCATTTTCACGTACCTCGTCACGTACCATTCACGTACCGTTCACGTACTTTCACGTACCATTTATATGATTTTGGTTGCAACTAAAGGTTGCAACCTTTAGTTGCGGCTAGATTATTAACCAGCAAAACCACTAATAAACGTTTCCACAAAGTTGATAATCTTATTAGTGATTCGTTCTGTTGTTGAGGCACGTTCCTTTAGTGAAGGTCGTTGTTGCATGGTTGCAATGATTTCATCACGTAAAGGTGTTTTGTTCGTAAAAAGATAATTACCGATAACTTGCTCCAAAGCGATTTGATTTAAGTTTTCTTCAGAGCTTAAATTTTCAATAGCAACTTTTCTTTCCCCAACTAGGAACTCATCAAATTTTTCTTCGATTAAATCCGTGTCTTCAATTTGTGGTAAATGATTGTTGATGAATCGTTCGATTAATTCTCTTTTACTTCTTAATTGCGTTTCTCCCGCAATGATGTCAATAATTCTCTGTTTTTGTTTTTCGTGTTCTAGTTCCGACGTTTCTTCTTTTAATTGCGCTAGTAATTTCATGATATAAGAAACGTTCACTTCATCACGGTGGATAAGTTCCAATTCAAAGTCAATGTCGTCTAAAATGGACACTAATTCTTTTGCGTTTTCAGATTTGGTTTTGTCGTATAAGTCCAGATACTTGCTTTTGTAATCTTCAAAGGTTTGTTCTTCCATTTGCAGATTATCAAAACTAAACTCTGTAAAAGTGGCTAACTTGTTTTTTAAACGCATTAATTCTCTAAAAGCGGTTACAAATTCCAATTCTTGCTCCTCAGTAACAAAACCGTTTACACTGTCAACCGTTGGAGCAATTGCTAATAAATTGGCAAAAGCTTCATCAAAACGTTTTACGTAATCTTCGTAAGGCTCCATGATGATGATTTCTTTAGCATCCAAATTGGAAAACAATTGAATAGCATCATCAGTTGCAGTTTTTAAGTTTCGGAAACAAACGATATTTCCTTGTGATTTTACTTCGTCTAAGATTCGATTTGTTCTGGAATAGGCTTGAATTAATCCATGATATTTCAAGTTTTTATCTACGTAAAGTGTATTTAAAGTTTTGCTGTCAAAACCCGTTAAAAACATGTTTACGACTAGCAAAATATCAATGTCTTTGTTTTTTACCCTTTTTGCAATGTCGTTATAGTAATTATAAAAACTTTGACTGTCTCGAGTGGAATAATTTGTATTGAATTCTTTGTTGTAATGCGAAATAAAATCGTCTAAATATTCTCTACTGTGTTTGCTGTTGTAACTGCTTTTTGGCTCGGCAGCAATTAATAATTCTGTTGGGTTTTCTTCTGAAAACTCATCATCAATAAAAAGTCCTTTTGCTTCGGTATCATCTTCATTTGCTGCATACGAAAAAATGGTTGCAACCTTTAAATTATGCAAACCTTCTTGTTTCTTTTGATGGAATAATTGGTAGTATTTAATTAAAGTTTCAACGCTAGAAACACAAAACATTCCAGTGAATAATTTGTTGTGTGTTTTTCTACTGTGATTGGTAATAATGTAATCTACTATGTTGTTTAAACGTTGCGGAGCTTCCATTACTTCGGCTTCGTCAATGGCTTCTACTTCAATGTCTAAAATTTCATCTTTTCTTTTAAACGTGCTAATGTATTCGATGGAAAACTTCAAAACGTTTTCGTCTTTAATGGCATTGGTAATTACGTACTTGTGCAAACATTTTTCAAACAACATAGCCGTTGTACGTTTACCAAATTCATTCGAACCTGCATTTTCTTCAAAAATTGGTGTTCCAGTAAAACCAAACATTTGACTTGCTGTAAAGAAATTTTTAATATCGTCATGCGTTTTTCCAAATTGACTGCGGTGACATTCATCAAAAATGAAAACAATGCGTTTGTCTTTTAAATGTGTTACCCGATCTAGATAGCGATTTTTTGAAATAGCCGTGTTTAGTTTTTGAATGGTGGTAACAATCAATTTCGTATTGTCGGCTAATTGGTTAACTAGTGTATTGGTATTGTTAGTTCCGTCGATGCTTCCTTTGGAAAAACTGTTGAATTCTTTGGTGGTTTGGTAATCCAAATCTTTTCTATCAACTACAAAAACCACTTTGTACACTTCGGGTAAATTGGTTAAGATTTGGGCGGTTTTAAACGATGTTAGCGTTTTTCCTGAACCAGTTGTATGCCAAATGTAGCCAAATTTAGTAGTTGTTTTTACTCGTTCAACTATGGCTTCCGTAGCATAAAATTGGTATGGACGCAAAATCATCAATAGGCGATACGATTCGTTTAATACGATGTATTTCGTTATCATTTTAGACAAATGACAAGGCTCTAAAAAGATATCGGCAAAATCAGGAAGTTGTGTGATGAGATTGTTTTTCTCGTCTGTCCAGTAAAAAGTTTGTTTGAAAGAACGTGCTTTTATAGGAGCGTTGGCAAAATATTTGGTATTCACACCGTTGCTAATAACAAACAATTGCACAAATTGAAACAAACCATAACCCGCCGTAAACGAATGTCTTTCGTAGCGGTTGATTTGGTTAAACGCTTCTTTAAGTTCTAATCCTCTTCGTTTTAATTCAATTTGGGCTAGGGGCAAACCGTTGATTAAAATGGTAACATCGTAACGGTTTTTATATTTACCTTCCATAGTTACTTGTTGCGTAACTTGGAATTGATTTTGACACCAGTGAATTTGATTGATTAACTCAATAGTTTTGGTTTCACCTTGTTCATCAGTATAAGGAACACGGTCACGTAAGATTTGCGCTCTTTCGTAAATGTTTCCTTTGTTGATGTAGTTTAAAATTTGCTGAAAACTACTATCGGTTAAAGTGGTTTTATTGTGAATTTCCAGTTGCACTTTTAAATTGGCTAACAAATCAGTTTCATCTTTGATTTCGACTTTTTTGTAACCCAATTTTACTAATTGTGCAACGAGATTATTTTCTAATATTTGTTCGGGTTGTGATGTCATTTTAACTATTTCTAATTGAATCAATTTTTTTTAAAATAGAATCTATGTCTTGGCAATGAAAAAAATCTATATTAGTTATTTCTTTTAATCTTTCTTTGTTTGCTATAATATCACCTTTATCTGGTGATATAAACAGTTGACAGCTTTCCTTATATGCTGTATCAACATGTCTTATATCACTGTAATGTTTTCTTCCGATTACTTTTGAAATCTCTTCAAACTTTTCAGAAGCAATTGTGTCTCCAATTATAATATCACTATCACAAGTTATAAAAGTATTATCACAAGTTAACTCAGTTGGTTTCTTACTGTATGTAGTTATTTTATTTTTATTATCAAATGGAAATGACAATAATAGTATGTCAGGTTCTTTTTTAAGAGCCTTTATATCTTTTGTTAATGCACCTTCTTCGCAATATATTTTTATCATGACTAAACAAACATTTGCTGCAACAACCCTTTTTTAAATAGTTTAGTTTGCTCTATTTTCTTGATAACTCCCTCAATTTGAACATCTATAGCCGATAAAAACGAAGCAATTTTTTGCTGTTCTTCAAGGCATGGAATTTTAATTTTTTCTTTAGAATAATCTTTAAAGTAGATATGAGGTATTGTGCTTCCAGTTGAATATTTTGTGAAATCAATATTTTCTAGTGTTGTAAATAAAAAATAGATATCAATTTTAAGTTTCGGAAATATTTTGTCTAAAGTTCCTAAAACAGATGATTTCGCATCACATAATAAAATTCTTCCAACTCCAGCACCATCTTTAACAATAGAAATATATTCATTTTCTTCTTGGTAAAAATCTATATTTTTTAAAAATCCAGTTGCACCATAAATTTTAAATTTACCTTGATTTTTCTCTAGTGTGTTAGCAGAAATGTTTGATGATTTTTTTTCACAAATATCCCCCAATTTCTTCTCTTCCCAATCAGGATAATTATTCCCGTTTTCATCTTTGAAACGTAGTTTTTGGGAGAAAATTTGTTGCATCACGCCTTTTTTGTACAACTCTAGTTTTTCTTTTTGTTGGGCTAAAAGCGTTAAACGTTCATCTACCAAAGTTAAAAACGAAGCGATTTTATGTTGTTCTTGGAGTGACGGAAATTTTATTTCAAATTTTCTAACATTTTCCATCGTGAGCGCTGGCTGAGAGCTTGAAGTGATGTATC
This sequence comes from Flavobacterium sp., assembly GCF_023151265.1. Taxonomy (GTDB): domain Bacteria; phylum Bacteroidota; class Bacteroidia; order Flavobacteriales; family Flavobacteriaceae; genus Flavobacterium. The sequence continues at coordinate 7,358 of NZ_JAKLJH010000024.1, read as the reverse complement.
CTTTTATAACTTTTTCTTTAAAATTATCTCTAGTAAAATATTGAAGAATAAATTTTGGTATTACTTCATTTCTATTGAATCTGATTCTTGAAACATTTGGTGCTAAATAAAATCTGTCATTCTCCTCAATTAACGCAACTTCTCCTATTGTACCTATGTAAGTAAACATCATATCATCGATGTACAATTTACTTCTTTCTAACTTATTCAATTCACTATTATCGATATATTTTACATCATTTAATAACAACGAATTATTTTTTATATTTAGACCTCTTAAAGCTATTATTTTCCCATAATCTTCATAGATGACATGTTTTGTAAATTCATAGCCTGCTAATTTCGATACTTCTGCAAAATTCCCTAATTTATTGGCAATCCAATTCCCTTCAAACTCAGGAAAACGTAGTTTTGGTACTAACTTTTCCATAATTAAAAAGGCGTTTTAATATTCAATTGGTTGCAATAGGTTGCAATTGTATTTTCATTTGTTTTTAAATCGGTTGCAATGTTTACTAAATCGGTTGCAACTTGGTCTAAATCTATAGTATCTTCTTCTTCAAACGTATCTACATAACGAGGAATGTTCAGGTTGTAATCGTTTTCTTTTAATTCGTCAAGGGTTGCCACGTAACTGTATTTTTCAATGGCAGTTCGGTTGCGGTAGGTTGCAATTATTTTTTCCACGTCTTGGTGGCGCAATACGTTTTGGTTGCCTTCTTTTGCATAATTGTCATCGCCACTAGCATCAATAAATAAAATGGTATCGTCTTTTTCACGGCATTTTTTAAATACCATAATACAGGTTGGGATGGAAGTTCCGTAGAAAATATTAGCAGGTAAACCAATTATGGCATCCAAATAATTCAATTCTTTAATCAAATATTCACGGATAGTACCTTCGGCAGCACCACGAAACAAAACACCATGCGGCACAACGGTTGCCATTATTCCGTTATCGGCTAATTGATGCACCATGTGTAATAAAAAGGCATAATCGGCTTTGGTTTTTGGGGCTAACTTTCCGTATTGGCTAAAACGTTCATCGGTACTAAATAGGGGATTGGCATCGCCTTTCCAATGTGCCGAAAAAGGAGGGTTAGCCACCACAGCCTCAAAACGTTTGTCAATATGTTGCGGATGTTCTAAAGTATCTTCATGTTTGATATCAAACTGACGGAAATGCACATCATGTAAAATCATGTTCATTCGAGCCAAGTTGTAGGTCGTACGGTTTTGTTCTTGTCCGTAAAACTCACTCACTTCCACTTCTTTTGCCACACGTAACAACAACGAACCCGAACCACAAGTAGGATCATAAACCGATTTAATTTTCGATTTTCCAGTAGTTACAATTTGTGCCAATATTTTAGACACTTGTTGGGGTGTATAGAATTCGCCAGCACTTTTTCCAGCACCAGCAGCAAATTTTGCAATTAAGTATTCGTAAGCATCACCCAAAACATCAGAATCAATGTCTTTTAACTTGAAATCGATTTGGTCTAAATGGTTTAAAATTTGAACGATAATCGTATTTCGAGCTTCGGGTGTTCTACCAATTTTAGTAGAATTCAAATCCAAATCTTCAAACAACGCATTGAAATCGTCTTCGCTTTCGGTACCCATCGTGCTCAACTCGATGTGGTTCAGCACCGCTTTCAAATCGTCGATGATGTAATTGCTTTCTACTTCGGTATTAGCGTTTCCTTTAGCGGCAATAACCGAGAAAAGTTCGGTAGGTTTTAAGAAATACCCCAGTTTCAATAACGATTCTTCTTCAATGGCTTGAAGTGTTTCTTTGTCGGTTACTTTAGCGTAATCGGTTACTTCTTCGCCTTCTAATAAGTCGTTAGCGTATAAATATTGTTTTTCGGAAAGGTATTTGTAAAAAATGAATCCTAGAATGTAATCACGGTAGTCGTCGGCACTGATTTTGCCTCTCAAAAGGTTGGCAATTCCCCATAGTTGTTGTTCTAATACTCGTTTTTGGTCTTCAGACATTGTGGATTTTTTTTTGTATTATGATTTGTTCAAATTTATTTGAATTAATTGGGATGAGCAATGTTTTTGAAGGATAAATTTAAAGGTTGCAATGGGTAGTTGCAAAATGGTTGCGCATCAACAAATTGGTTTGAAAATTAGAATTTAAGATTCCATTTAGGAAGCCTATTATCTTTTTCAAAATACTCTTGTAGCAAATTTAATTCTACAAATGTTTGACTGTGTTTAAGATTTGCTTTTTCGTTAAATCTTATATAACAGAAAAGTTTAAATAATTTATCTACATTCAAGTTGGTTGTTTTCTCTTTTGTATTGGTTTATCATTTTTCGATACATTGGTATTAAGTTTTCTATATACTTAAAATAATCTTCTGATTCTTTTTCAAGATTTTTATAAGCTTCTACACGAGAATAATTTTTTTGTACCCATAGATAAACATCTGGATAGGCAGCAATAAAAAAATCAGTAAATGCTGGAGGAGTAAAGTATATTTCATTCATCGAAGAGGTTTGTTCATTATCAATATCAAAACCTATTTTTTTGTACCTAAGATTTAATAAAAACTTTTTCGGATCTATATCGTCAATCATAAAAAGATTTTTTACATGAAAATCAATGAAATTTTCATTTTTAGATGTTGAGATAAAATCTTCCCACTCTTTTAGATATTTTTTTTGGTGAAATTGAGTGTTTATTGAAGTATTCAAGTTGGCAATACTTAATTGAATTAATTTTGTCAATTCTTTGTAATCGTTATCAGAATGAAAAGTAACATCAGTCCCTCTTAGTAAATTTCCTTTTTTATGTAATTCTGAAAAAATAACTTTAACATTGTTAAATTCTAATTTTAATCCAATATTTAATTCTTTGTCATCTTCAATTTTTTTGAAACAAAACTTTCTGCCATCATCATATTTTAAAGTCATATCGTATTCATTTTCAAGAATATTAACCAAGTTTGGAAAAATTGTCTTTAATCCTCCTTTGTTATTGAAGTATTCTCTAGTTTTTTCGTTATCGTTTTTATTACTAATGATAGCCCAAATACTAATTATTGCAACTAAAACTATTATAAATGTCCACATGATTAAAAGATTTATTCGAAAAGTAGTAATTTAAATTTGAACAAGCAATTAAATTGTATTTGCAATATTTACACATTCTTTTCTTAAGTCAGATAAAATTTCTAACGCAGCTGGATTTTTAGCTAAATTTAATAAAGGCTCGTATTTGTTAATTAAAATGGATTCTATATCTTCTAAATTAGCATTAATTTCAACCCAATTCACCACTAAGTTAGTATTTATCCAGTGGATGATTTTTTGTTCGTCTTCGGGGATAAATTTGTAGTTGCGTTTGTTTTTCTTTTCAATAAGTGAGCCTTTGGGTGGTAAGTAACCTAAAACAGCTCCAATACTTCTAAAAAAGGTTCCATGACCTTTAGCTCGCATCTCTTGATTTAAGAATCGTTTAGATAAACTTTGCGAAGCAATTCCAATGTAAATAATATTGTGATTTCGCTCTTTTAAAATTGAATTGAAAGGCGAGGGGAGTTTGTTTACATCCGTGATGCGAATACAATAAAGTCCAGACGCATCAGGAACTAAGGAGTCAATTTCGTTTATACTTTTAAAATTGGCTTCTTTCATTAACGTTTTTTCTAGTGAATTTACATCACTAATTGAATTTTGTACAACTTGTTTAGGTTGTTTAGCTGATTTCAATTTTGGGGTTGCAACCTTTTTATTGGCTTGTCCAACTAAAAAAACGGTTGAACCGTCTCTGTCAAAAATTGATGGATAGTTTCGAGTTCTCCCATGAATTTGAAGTGCTTGAATTTCGGAACCGTCTTTCTTATGATACCAACTGTTTTTATTCAACTCATCCGCAATTTCCTGAGTAGTCATAGCTCGATTGTTTTGCCTCAAAAGTTTTTCTATTGCTTCGTGTAGTGTCATGGGAGTGAATCTTTAGTGAGTATTTCAAAAATACGAAAGATGTTGATTTTTATTTATAAAATTCTGCTGTCACATATTTTTTTGCTCCCATTTGTCCTCCGTTGATTAAAAAATAAAAGTCAACTACTGAAGGTTTAATTTTTCTGTCAATTGAATATTCCTGAATAAATCGCACTGTTTCTCTGAAGTTTTTATCTCCTGTCTCGTTTTCTACAATGTTTAATTTTTTAGCAACTTTCATGACAACTAAATCGGGCTTTACGCAATCGTAACCAATTTCTAGTAGAAAGTGTAGTAAAGAAGTTGTTGATTGAAAAAACGGTATTTTATTGTCTTTTAGCGTTACTAAAAGTTGGTCAAAACCAATCCAAAATTTTTCTATGTCTTTTTCGGATTTAATTTTTTCTGGAATATTAGTGTGATTTAAAATGTCAGAAAAAGAACCGATTTTTTTTATTTTTCTAGACAAGCTTATAATATGAAATAATTTAGCTTGTTGTCTTATTCCTTTTATTGCATTCCAATGTTCGTCTGCTATATCACAAGGATTTAGTTGTACAACTTCATCTATATTAAAACCTTTAAATGCATTGTCGAATTTTCCAGATTTTAGAACTTGTTCTACAATTTCAGAATTTGAATTTTGGCTGTAGGCAATTAAATGAGAAAGTGTTTTTAAAATTTCATTGTCGTTGGGTATAACTGAAACAATTTTGTTTTGCCTTCTATTTTTCTCTTCACTAAATAAAGGCTCTATTCTACAAAGGTCAATAGCCTTAATTATTTCATCAATTTCGACAAATATTTTTTCAGTTTTTGACATATTTTTGTGTTGCTTATAGTTTTTTGCAAAGTATAGACTTACGAGACGAACTATGATTTAGAATTGTTATGAACGGTTATTAATAGAAGTTTTTTTATTTATAACTATATCATCCTCAATCTTTAACAAAGTAAGGATTATAATTTTAAGTATTAAGTAATAGTCATATTTATGTTTTTGTTCAGACTGAGTATTTGTACCGTGTGAATATTTGTTTCTTAAATCATAACCATTTGTATAAATCTTTTGATTTAGATAAAAATTAAAGTACTTTACCTCTTCTTTAGAAAATAAAGTGTTTTCGACAAGCAACTTTTTTTCTTCAATTAATAAGTCAATTTCGTCTCTAATGAATTTTGGATAATGCCAATAATTTAGTAATTCATTTCTATGTAGCTCCCTTATTAAATATATAAAAGTGATTTTATCAATTACTACATTATTATTGTCATTGATTTTTAAATAACCATCTTTAACGAGACTTTGAATTACATTTTTTTGGTAGTTAGCAAAATCGTCTAAATTAACAGTTTCTTTTGTTAATAAGTCAAATAAGTTTTTGTGTTTTGTTCCAAATCTATCTGTATAGTACATATGGCTCTGGTCAGAAAAAAATATGTGCTTAATAGTTTGAATAAGTTCATTATTTGAATAAACATATTTTATTTTGTTTAGACTCGTGATTTGACTAAATCCTATAGGTTTTGAACTTATTTGAAGAAGTTCAATATCGATATAACCATCATCAACTAAATTTTTATATTGTTTTAGTAAAAAATCGAAATCGGGTAAAAGTGTGCGAATTTTATCTAATTCAGGTGAAACTGAAACTCTGACTTGAAACATTAATTTATTAGGTTGAATCAATTCATTTATATAGTTAATAAATGAATTAATTAACTGCTCAATTCCGCTATTCTTTCTTTTTAGATAATCTTCAAAGAGCTGTAACTGTATCATCGAGAGTATTTCTTTTCTTGTAAAGATTTCTCCAAATTCATACTCATTTTTTGATTTTAGCCCCATTACACGTTCCATAACGTCTAATTCACTAAATTTATTTACTAAATATATTAATGATGTTTCATCAGTGTAATTGAATAGGGAACTAAATATTTTGAATAAATCAACTTGGTTTTCAATTCCATTTAAAAACTTTTCGCTGTAAGTCGCTTCTATTAGTCCATTTTCATTTTTAAATAAAGCAGGTTCATCTTGGTCTTTATTAAGTCCGCATTGGACTCTAATACTCCAAGTATGTCCATTTTCTAAAATTTCATTGTTTTTTTCTGAAGATTTTTTTTTTGCTTTGTATTTTGTTTTATCAGAAAGCTTCAATTCATTTGAATCTTTCGATTTTTCGGCTAATCTTATATAGTTTAAGTTGGAATCATCTCTGTCTATGTAAGTGCTTATGATGTTTTCTTTGTCTTCCAAACTCAAACTTTTTGGAAAATAATATTTAGGTGATTTTTTGTCACTTTTTCTTTCTTCAAATTGGGAAAGTAAAATCTCAGCAGAATTTTCATAAGACATCAAAAAATCCCTGATTACTTTATTGAATTTATTTACAATACTCTTTTGTTGGAGTATATAATTTATTTGGTAAGAAAATTTTTCAAGAATCTCACTAAATTTTGAATGTGATATGTTTTTATAAATACTTAACAGATCTATTAGCTCCCAGAAATTATTCTTATAATTATACTCTAAATCTTTAATAACTTCATCTATATTTTGATCGTTGATTTTTAATAGCCTTTCTTTTAGAGCAGTAATTTTTACTTCTATGATTTGGATATACTTTTCTTTTTCGGATATGCTCCATTTAATTGGGAATAGCTCGTTGTCAAAATATAACTTTATATTATAAAATTCAAGTAAATCATTCAAGGTAAAATTTTGTTCAGAAATAAAATTATCTAGTAATTTTTCTACTTCAAGTAGGTTATGATTATTTGTCATATCCTCTTTTGAATAAAAAACTATTCTTTCTATTTCTTTTCTAGAACTCATATTTTTGCCAGCGTTTAAATTACAGTTACGTTTTTGGGTTTGTCAATAGTAACGTATTAGAATGTCGAAACTTTCAATTTTGCACTAACCTATGCAAAATAGCCTTTTGTTATTTACTAAATTAAGAAAAAAGGATATATAAAAGTCTCTTACAACAAAAAAAGGAGAAACTTTTAATTTCTACCTTAAGCCGCCATTTTGGAGATGTTAGTTAACTTTTTTATTACAATTCATTTAAACTTCTTATATTTTTTCCATTTCCATCAAAAGGAAAATCTTTACTTCTGTTGTGGTTAATATAATTAAATTCTTTCCCTTTTAATTTCTCATTTAAATGTTCATCACTAAATGAATAACCAGAAACAAATAAGTCTGTTGTATTATTAATTATATTTTCAAAATTTTTAAATAGTTCTCTATTGCAAATTCCAGTGATATTGACCACCCAATTCCAATTTAAAGTGACCACCTGATTCCAATTCAAAATGACCACCTAATTTCGGAGCAAAATGACCACCTCCATTTTTCATTAAAAACTACTTTTTTTCTTGTGTTAATT
>NZ_JAKLJH010000023.1 GCF_023151265.1 Flavobacterium sp. | reverse complement strand
AAAAAACCCGACCTAATACTGTTAGATATAAATTTACCTATTTATAACGGTCATGAAGTATTAAAAAAAATCAAACACGATTCTAGCCTTAAGAAAATTCCCGTAATTATGTTAACAACATCTGCTTTTGCAAATGATATCAATCAAGCATACGAAAATAATTGTAATAGCTATGTAAAAAAACCTTTAGATATGCAAGAATTTCTTGAAGCTATATTAAAAATCGAAAATTTTTGGTTAGAGATTTGTACATTACCAAACGAATAATTGAAGAGACTATTTTAGAGAACTATTTAAAGCTGTTCCTATTCTAGAAGAAACAAAATCTAAATCTTTAATAAACAATGTATTAAACTGGTTGGTGTTTTTAAAATCAATCGCTGCAAAAGTTTTCGTTTCAAGATTAAAAACATAAGGCAAAAAGCCTTTGTCTTTTAATAACTGAATAATTTGTTCGTCTTGAATATTAAAATTCTTTCCAGATTCGTTTAACTCAATAAGAATCAACTTGAGATTAGGATTTGACAAGGTATTTAATCCACCGTTTAAGACAAACCACTCATAACCTTCCACATCGATTTTTATAAAATCTGGAATTTGTTGTGAACATGTTTCATCTAATGATTTGACCTTAACTTTAATTCCGTGTCCACTTGTAGAAACTTTATTAGTGGTAAATTGCTGATTAGTAAACACTAATTCTCCCGATTCATTTGATAAACCAATATTTAATAACTCAGGCTGATACTTCCAATTGTTACTTTTAACATTATTCGATAATCGTTCAAATGTTGAAGGAATAGGCTCAATTGCAGTTACTTTACACTTCGAATACAAACCAGCAAGTAAAGTATAGTGTCCAACATTAGCTCCAATATCTAAAAAAGAATCTCCTTCTCTCAATAAATGCATCAAAAAAAGAGAATCAGCAGCTTCATGCAACCCTGAATGATAATTTCCTACGATACCATCACCTTTTTTAACTTTGGCTTTTATACCATTCAAATAAGTGATTGTAACTTCTCTCTTTAACACATAAAGCAAAAAATTGATATACAAATACTTTATCAATGCCCAAAATGGGTTCGACTTAGTTAAAGGATTCGTTTTAAAAGATTGATACCTCTTAAGAACGTATTTATATTTTTTAGACAAGGTCTTTACTGTCTTCATTTAATAAAATTAAAGGTTGAAATCTATTCGCTTCAAAATCATAATTTTTATAATACGATTCGTAATAAGAAATTACATTCTTTTGAAGCGCAAAGTATTCTGAATCATCCATTTGTAAAGCTTTATCAATAACTTGAGAAATACTTGCTTCAGATTCGTAAAGTAACGCATTTTTTTCATCTACCAAGCTCGGATTTAACCAATTTTGATAATTAATAATGGGCACTACTCCTACCGACATTGCTTCTATTACATTATGACACATAGGCATTGTCATTCCTGGAGCGCAAAATAAAAATTTAGCTGATGATAAATAATGACGCCACTCTTCTGAAGGAATTGCGCCTTGTTGCCATTTCATTACTACAAATGAACCTTTGTAAACACTAGCTTCTAATTGTTCTTTAAACTCTGTCCCAGTAATCGTTACTACAGCTTTGTGTTTAATAATTTCGCTGTAAATCTGCCATCGATTTAGTAGTTGAAAATTTTTAGTAATCACATCTGAATCGTAAATTTTAGCTTCAAAGTTACCGCTCATAACAATTCCTACTTTTTTCTCAAGCAAACTTGGTTCTGGAATTAAATAATTACGCGGATGCATAATATAAGGAACGGCCTCATTTACATATTCATCTGTACTATAAACCTTCTTGTAATTAAAATTCACACGGAAATCGGCATTTTTTTGGTGCGAAAACAAACGATAAATTTTAGGTTTTTGAAACGGTTTTGAGAAATAAATAAAATCCAATTCTTTAAACCACTTAACCAATACAAAATAACGAAACAACGAAAACTCAATTACAATGGGTTGCTGATATTGTTGTTGCAATCTAAAAATAAGGTTCAAATACGTTCTAACTTTTGTATTTCGCTTTAAACTTAAAAACAATACTTCCTCTGTTCCATCATAAAAACGAACATGTTGGTAGTTTTCTCTAAACTCCTTAAGTTTTCGATTAATTTTCTTTTTAAGTAAATACAGCATTATAGTGGAGGATTAAAAAATAAAGTGAACCATCCTGAAATTCGCCCTAAAGTTTCCGTTAAGGCTTCTTTTCTTTTGGATGTGGTAGCAACATTTGTAAATCGTATAACGGTTAATAACAAAGTAATCAAATGCCATTTTATTTTCGCTTTAAAGGACGGATTTGGATATTTCACTCGCCACACATAATACCCATTTCGCACGACCATTTTCCCATAATCATATTTATTTGGTCTTCCTGAAGCATCGTGATAATGTCCTAATTGTGCATTGGTATTGATATATAATTTACCAACTTTTGATAATCGCAGCGTAAAATCGGCATCTTCATACAAGCCATATCCTTCAAAATAAGTTGAAAATTGAAATTCCTTAAAAACCGCTTTTCGAAAAGAAGATACACCTCCCATAAGTTGCTCTACTTCGTAAATTTTTCCTGAAGGCGGTAAAAATCCAATACTTCTTCCATGAGAAAACTCAGGTAAACAACCTGGAGGTCGATTACTATCTAAGCCTAACTTTTTTCGCCATACAAATCGAGAACCATCTTTTCTTTTCCAACCATCGTAAAAAAACTCATTTACTTTGGCTTGATAATCTGAAGTTGTTTTTGTCCAATTGGTTTCATTTGTAATATATCCGCCAACACCTAATGCTTCTGGAAATAATGAATAGGTTTTGATAATTTCTTCAAAATAGCTAGGTTCTAAAATCGTATCATCATCTAAAAAACAAACTACTTCGCTTGCTTCCTCAACTCTTGCAATACCATAATTGCGTTGTTTTGTTAAACCTCTATCGTTTTCATCTACTTTGAAATACTTCAAATTTTGAAATGAATTTTGAGTCAGCATTTCCTTAGTGAAATCATCTGGAGAACCATCTACAATCAAAATCTCATTTGGATACAACGTTTGATGCTTTACCGAAAGCAAAAGCTTCAATAAAGGTTGCGAACGCTTATACGTACAAATGATTAAAGTAAATACCATATTATTTTGATTGCATTTTTAATTTTTCAGCCCATTTTTCGCTTACTTCCCATTGCTTTTGCATGGTTTTATAATACTTAAATGGATTTTTTATCGACTGATTTTTATAATATTTTAAAAACAAATTCAACTTATAACCTAAAATTTGCGCCTTGGTATGATACATTTTTTTAAACAACATCACCGTTGGCGATGGTTTAGGTTGAAATTGTTCGTCTTGCCAAGGAAAAGTAGGTTTTACTCTAAATCCTCCAACAGGAGCTTTCAAATGTAAAATCTGAGGCTGTGGCAAATAGATAACATCAAAACCTTTATTACGCAATTGCATACCAAAGTCGGCATCTTCTCCAAAACCATTTTCAAAACGCATATCAAATTGCAAACCTTCTAATGCTTCTCGTTTTACAATACTACATCCAGAACCAAAAGTATCCCAATGCATTAAGTGATGAAAAACAGGAACTTCATTAGGTCTAAAGCAAGCCAAAGTAAACGCTTTTTCAGTGGTTTTTAAAATGTTTTTTAAACTTTCTTCGATAAAAGTAGATGCTAATTTGATGTCATCATCAGCAAAAAACACCCAATCGCTTTTTACATCTTTCAAAGCAATATTCCTTGCATTACAAGCACCTGTTTGATGAATAAAATGATGTATTATTTCAAAAGGCCAAATTTCATTCTTCAAATAATCTAACTCAGACTGACTATTTTCAAGCGGATTTTGCTCTACAATAATGATGCGATTTGGAATTTTCGTTTGAGTTCTTAAATCACAAAGCACATCATACAAATATTTTTTTCTACCAATAGTCGGAATCAAAACATCTAAAGTAACTTCTGAAAAAGCTACATTTGAAACTTCTTGTTTAGTTTCAGTTCTATCAAAAGCAATTCGCTTAACCGAAATTACACTGATTAATGATGCAATTGGAAATTGTTTTTCATACAACACAAAAAGCAAAAATAACTGTAAGCATTTAGAAAATCCATAATATTGCGCCGTCCAATAAAAAAGTTCTTTTGTGGTCCCAATATGCGAAGTTACTTTCTTTTCTCCTTGAAGTAAATTAGGGTTGGAATACGTTCGTAATCCATTTCTATGACCAATTTTTGAAATAATGGTTAAAAAATAACCAAAACTAAAATTATCTTTAATGAATCGACTACCAAAATTGACAAAATCTTGAGCCGAGATAGTTCCTATAAAAGTACTTGCTTGCCAACTTGCAAAGCTAACTTTTTTATTAATTTTAATAAATGGAGAAGGTTCTACATAACCCACTTTGTCCGATAAAAATTCCGTTTCTGATGGATTATAAAAATACATCACCTGACTTTTAACGTTATTTTCAATCCAATTCTGATTCACTTGATTTACTAACGATTCGTGCACCCAAATTAATTGAGCTTCAGGAAACTGTTGCACAAATTCGAAAATTAACTTTTGAATATCTTTAGAAGAATCAAACGATGAAACGGCAGCTAAATCTTGATAGATTGCTGTAACTTTTTTAAAATCATGTACAAAAGTTAGATTCATCGTTTTACTTTATCAAATGTTGATAGTAATTTATATTTTCTGCTACTTTTTTAGTAATATCAAAATGGGTTTCAACATATAATCTAGCTTCGTTACCCATTTTGGTATTAGAATCCGTATCACTTAAAATTGTGTATATTTTTTGAGCATACTCTTCATGATTGGTCGGATGTACTAAAAAACCACTCTTTCCATCTTCCATTAATTCTTGTGCCCAACCAATATTGCTATTTACGACCGCTTTTTTCATTGCCATCGATTCGATAGTGACCATTCCAAGGGTTTCTGCATAAGTGGGAAATACACAAACATTGGCTTTTTTAATGTAATCTTGCACTTCGGCGTAAGGTATTTTTCCTAAATAGGAAACCTGTTCCAAATCCTTTTCAAGAAACTGTTGTTTTACTAATTCCCATGTAGATTTGTTTCCAGTAGCAACATCTCCAGAATCGCCACCAATTAAAACCAATTTGGCTTCAGGAAATTGATTTTTTACTTTATTGAAGATTTCCGGCAATTCAAAAACGCCTTTTTTTCTTATGATAGTTCCAATGTACAAAACAAGTCCTTTTTCGAAACGTTCTGGATGTTCATTATTGAATTGAGTTAAATCTAAACCGTAATGAATGGTTTTTATTTGATCTTTGTGTAACCCAAAAAGTTCAGCCGAAACTTCACCTGCATATTTTGTTGGGGCAATAAACCCTTTTGCTTTTCTCACCGCTAAAGTTTCAAAAAAACGATTTTTAAACTTCTGTTTTCGGTTTTCGATATGACAAAAATAGGTGTCACTTCCGTGAAAACGAATTACTAATGGAACGGTAAAATTCATAAAAGCGGTAACTCCTGTCCAGTCAGGCGCTTCAATTAAATCAATTTTCTCATTGTTAATAATCGCATTGATATAATTTTGAAGGTATTTTCTGTAAAAAAACCACTTCCCTAATTGATATTTTTTATTGGAAATAAAATGAAAAGCAATTCCATTCTCTTCAAAAACTTCCGATTTTGGTTGACCATATACAAAAACTGTAACCTTTACCCCTTTTGCAACCAAAGCCATCACCAAGTTTTTAATACTGGTACCCAAACCACCCGAATGTTTAATTTTCGAATGTGGATATTCTGGAGTTAAAAAAGCGATATGCATAGTTATTTACTTAATTCTTTACAAAAGGCTAAAGTACAAAAAGTTCTACCTTTACTATTTACGTGAATGTTATCGTAAAATAAGTCACTTTCAACTAAATCAGAGTGATTAACAAATTGAACTCCTTTTGGGAGATTATCATACACAATTTTTTTACCAAAAACAGGGGATTGATAGACAATCAATTCAATATTATTCTTTTTACAAAAATTATAAATTTTTCCAAAATAAATATTTTTAACTTTTACCTTTTCTAATTTATAATTAACATTCACTTTTTCAGGATTATTATTAGGGTAAAGAAAGTTTCCCTTATCATCAAATTTATTATGTTTCTTTTTATTAAATATTGTTAATATAGATGGAAAAAAAACTTCATAATTATAATAACTGACACCTATTACAGGAAAAAACTTAGATAAATATAGTTTTTTGAAGTAATTTGAATCCATTTGATAAAAATATTCACTGATATACTTAGAATTAGCTTCTGTTAAGAATCGGTAATCATTGTTATTTAACTGATAAGTCGTATTGGATGTGTCCTCGTAATTTAAACATAGTATAAGTTTTTTTGTTTTTTTATTACTTTCGTAAAAATGCTGTAACATTAAGTAATGACTATTCAAATATGAATCATCCATGCTAATATTAAGACCTGAATAATTAAAATACTTATCTATTTCTTTTGTATTAAGAGTTGTTAAACCTAAACTAGAGCCTAAAACAACATAATCAAATTCACTTCTCTCGTTATAATTTTTAATAAATTGAGGTTTATAAAACTCCGAATTACTTAGATTCTCAAGAATTAAAAATGAAATCAAATTCAACAAGAAAAATATCCCGATGAAATAAACAAATATCTTTGATAAAAATAATTTCATAATTTAAAATTGAAAATAAATAAAATCGAGTTGATTTTTAAAACTTCCCATAAAAAAAATCATAAGAACTAAAATAATAGCTATAAGATTAGATATTTTAACTGTTGATCTTTTTTTAATAACACTTATAAATTCAATAATCATAAGTAACGCTATACTAACAAGACAAACAATACTTGAAAGCAAATAACGGTTATTTTTAAAGAAATAATTAATTTCAAGTGAATCAAAACTAAAAAGTTTCATTAAATACTGAAAAGCATCAGCAATAGAATCCGCTCTAAAAAAGACCCAACCAATACAGACTACAAAAAAAGTAAATCCTATTTTAGCAAAATCGAGCCATCCATAGGATTTGGTAATCAAGTGACTTCTATTTATGTTGAATAGTAATAATGGTAAAAACATCAAGGCGTGAAATAAACCCCAAACTACATAAGTCCAGTTGGCGCCATGCCAAAAACCACTGACTAAAAAGATAATCATCACGTTTCGAATTTGAAACCATTGTGTTCCTTTTGAACCGCCAAGTGGGATATAAATATAATCGCGAAACCACGTGGATAAAGAAATGTGCCAACGACGCCAAAACTCAGCAATATCACGAGAGAAATAAGGAAACTTGAAATTCACCATTAAATCAAATCCAAAAAGCTTAGAAATTCCTATTGCCATATCAGAATATCCTGAGAAATCACCATAAATTTGAAAGGCGAAGAACACCATTCCTACGAACAATTCACCACTTGAATACGCTTCTGGATTTTCAAAAATCTTATTCACAAAAAAGGCACAATTATCTGCGACTACCACTTTTTTAAACATTCCCCAAATAATCAATTTGACACCATCAACTGCATTTTGATAATCAAAAGTTCTGTTTTTATAAAACTGCGGTAATAAATGAGAAGCTCTTTCGATAGGACCCGCCACTAATTGCGGAAAAAAAGTTACGAATGCCGCAAAATCAATAAAACTTTTTGTGGGTTGCATTTCCTTACGATACACATCAATAGTGTAACTCAAAGTTTGGAACGTATAAAACGAAATTCCCACAGGAAGTATAATATTGAGCGTACTAGCTTCCATAGTAATTCCAACACTCGACCAAGCTTCAATCCAACTTGAAACAAAGAAATTGTAGTATTTAAAAAAACCTAGCATTCCTAGATTTCCCGCTAAACTAATTCCTAAAAGGAATTTCCGCTTTTTGGAAACGTCTGTTTTTCCTAATTGTATTGCAATAAAATAATCTAAAAAAGTACTAGCAATAATTAAAGATAAAAAACGCCAATCCCACCAACCGTAGAAAATATAACTGGCTACCAACAACAATACATTTTGTGCTCGTAATTGGTTTTTAAATACAAACCAATACAAGAAAAAAACCGTGGGTAGAAAAAGTAAAAATTCTATCGAGTTAAAAAGCATGTACTATTTTTTAAATAAATCTTCAATTATTTTAGCGGTGTACAACCTTGCTCCTTTATCATTCAAATGTCCACAAGAAGAAAAGTACTCGTCTCCATCAACTACATGCTCGTATTCCTTAATTTCAGGATACAAAGCTTTCACCTTTTTAAAATATTCCATTCCTTTTACATTAGAACACATTGGCGTGGTAACAGCTATTAAATTGATATGATTAGCTTTACAAATTTGCTTAATTTCTTCGAAATAACGATTACGCAAAGGCTTTAATTTTTCAATATTATTCTTCATATTAGCTTTTGGGTTATGCCCAAGCGGATAATAACCATTATTTGCCAAAGTGTTAGTAGGCTCGTTTACCAAAGTTTTATACCAAGCTCTAAACCCTACTTTTTCATCAAACTGAATGTATCGGTAAAAAGGCACATAATACAATTCCGTAAAATCAGCTTCTTTTTTAAAATGGTTTGTGATCGTTTTGGATTTATGAAGGAACGGCATGAAACGTCCAAAAGTTCCATCATCACGTTTTTCGTTGGATAAATTTAAATCGGTTTCTACGATGATATTTTTTATTTTCCAATTGCGTTCTATCATTAATTTTAGCATCAAAGAAGTTTCAAATAAATGGGCTCCACTCATACCGTAATTAAAAGTTTTCAAGCCTTCTTTTTCAAATAATTCCGAAACAAAATGATTATTAGCTCTTGAAGTTCCTAAAATAATCACGTCATAATTTTGAGGTTTCGAGTTGATTACATTTTCTACTTTATTTCGAGTTTCTGATTGTGCAAAAACAGTGGTATAAATAAAATCCAATGCAAAAGCAGAAAGCAAAAGCACTAGTACAATTTTTCCGATAAAGACTAAAAACTGTTTCATTAAAATTGGAAATAAATAAATTCTTTATAATCGGAATATACACCTAAAGCCAATAAGGCCATGATAGCCAAAGTTACTTTAATCCAACTTGCTTTTCCAGACAAAGGTTCTACTTTAGAACGATTGAACCATTCTACAAATACAAAGACCAGAACTAAAAGTAGCAATTCAAAGTTGTATCGCTCGTTACTCAAATACTGCGAATCAAAATGGAAATCAGTCACCATTTTTTGAATATAACCGATGGCTTCTGAAATCGATTTGGCTCTAAAGAAAATCCAAGCAACAGTAGTTAAGACAAAAGTCCCTAAAATATTTAAAATCGTTTTGATACTATTGAAATCCCAACCCATTTCGATTTCTCCCATATTGGAACGATTCTTATTTTGTAATAACAAAGGCAAGAAGTAAATCGCATTCAACAATCCCCAAATAATGAACGTCCAATTAGCGCCATGCCAAAATCCGCTCACTAAAAAGATGATAAATGTGTTTCTTACTTTCATCCACATTCCACCTTGACTTCCACCAAGTGGAATATATAAATAATCGCGAAACCAAGACGACAACGAAATGTGCCAACGACGCCAAAACTCTGCTATATCACGAGAAAAATAAGGATAATTGAAATTCTTTAATAAATCGATTCCAAATAATTTAGAAGTTCCTAAAGCAATATCAGAATACCCTGAAAAATCACCATAAATTTGGAAGGCAAAATAAACAGCTCCTAACGCTAACGACAACGAATTCATAGATTCGTAATTATCAAAAACAGCATTCGCATACGTAGCGCAACTATCGGCAATCACTACTTTTTTAACCAATCCCCAAATGATTTGATAGACGCCCTCTTTTGCCTTTTCAAAATTAAAATGACGTTTAATTTTTACTTGTGGTAATAAATGCGTGGCTCTTTCGATAGGTCCGGCAACTAAAAGCGGAAAGTAACTCACAAAAAGCGAATAATCTATAAAATTGCGTTCGGCGGTGATGCGTTTGTAATAAATATCAATTACATATGACAAACCATGAAACGTATAAAATGAAATTCCAACTGGAAGTATTAATTTTAGTAAAACAGGATTCGTTTGAAATCCTAAACCGCTTAATAAATCGGCAAACGATTGGGCAAAAAAATCATAGTATTTAAAAATACCTAAAAATCCTATGTTGATTCCGATAGTTAACCACAACCAAATTTTTCGTTTTTTATCCGAAGTACTGTTTCCCATCATGATGGCACTGAAGTAATCCAACAAAGTAGAAAACACCAATAAAAACAGAAAACGCCAATCCCAACAAGAATAGAAATAATAACTGGCAATGATTAATACTGCATTTTGAGTGGTTTTGTTTCTATTGAATACAAACCAATACAGTAAAAATACGATGGGTAAAAAAATAGCAAAAGATAAGGAATTGAAAAACATATTATTTTTTTACAATACTGTTAATCCCATTCCAAATTTTCTCTGAAGCTTTTGTCGGTTCAGTTCCAACTACTACATCAAACCATTTTTTTCCGACAGGAACATTGGATTTATTTCCATCTAAAATATCTTTTACAATAGCAGTCAATTCTTTTTTATCATAAACAAACAAGGCTGCTTCTTTATTTGGCATTGAACGAAAATGAATGTACTTATAATTTTGCCCGATATCGCGAATTCCTTTTTGTAATTGTGGTTGTTCGTAATCAAAAAACAAACACGATTTATCATGTGCCACAAAATCGAAGACCATGGACGAAGCAATATTTCCAACAAATTCGGTATGATGACAAATATTAGCTTGTAATGCAAAATCTTCTTTGGTTGGCATAATTTCGTTCCAACTCGTGCCTACTGGTCGCCATAAAGGATCAATAGAAACAATAACATTTTGATACTTTTGTAAGACAGCATCATATCGATCTGTAAAATCTACAGGACATTTTCTGTAAATAATGCTTAAGTTATAACCTTGTTGGTTTAATTCTCGAACCGAAATCGCTAAATCTTCTAAATAATATTGGTCTAAAGGTGAGGTTACGATATCATCACCTGAAAAACAAATGTATTTTTTTTCTAAATCTAAACTGTGCGTCTTATAAAAATCTTCTTTTGATTGCAATAAACTCGTATCGAAATGGCTTTCAAATTGTGGTGTTCCGGTAACTAAAACCTGTTCTGGCTTTACATACGGACAATATTGAAGCAATTCTTTTTTCATATAATCGCTCCACACAAAATAAAAATCAGGTTCAATTAGTGTGGTAGCTTTTGGCAAATTATCCCACGAAAAAATAAAGGAAGCCGTAGGAATTCCTAAATCTTGAGCCGCTAAAATAGGCGCAATAGCTTGAGTAGGTCGTGGATTCGTACAAAAAACGATATCCGGTTTATGCTCTTGTAATTGTTTTTTACAATACTCATATTTTGAAGTACTTCGTTCTAACTTTTTAATTTTAGTTCGAATGCTTTCTACTCCTTTTTCAGTAGATTTTGTGACTACTAAAAAATCAACATTTAAACTTTTGATAATGTTTTTTATTCCTTTATAAGATTGAGGAAAATTATAAGTATTATAAACCGTTTCGTTGAATTTTTTATCGAAAACATTTAACTCGCAACGCTTTCTAGCACGAGTATATACGGTAGTCCAAGGATGCAATTGATGATTTGTTATGTTTACCTCATCATATCCTAATTCTTCTTTTATTTTAAAGGGCGTATTATTCCAATACACTATTTCGTATCCTAAAGCGGTACCAATAGCATTAAAATTGGTTAAAGCGAAATTACGCAAACCTACACCATCAGGTAAAAAAATAAAGGCTTTTTTACTCATTTTCAAATTCATTAAATAGAGGGCAAATATAGTATTTCCAAAAAGAAATTAAGAACTTAATTACTATGTATTTAGAAATGGATTAGGATATTCTTGAATAGCTTCCGTTTGATTTGAATTTTTTAAATTGTAAATACAAGAAGCAACATCATTTAAAAATCGCTCCTCTTCCGGATTAAAATAGTAAACTAATTTGTCATCTATGTACTGAGAAAACATTTCATTACCAATATTATTAATCAATATAGTTGTAACACCTAACAAATGAGCTTCAATTAAACAACCCGAAAAATTAGTGATATGCACAATTGAGGAAAGTAAAGCTTTTGGCAAAGGCATTTCATCAATAGAACTTTGAATGATTGTTTTATCTTCAATTTGATTTTGAATTAAAAATGCTTTTATTTCTTCTATTTCGATGTAATTTCTAGGATGCAATCGTAATATCCATTGAAATGGCAACTCTTTTATTAATTGGATAATTTTTGGAGTTAACATATCTTGAATTTCAAAAGGAAATGTTTGTAAACTGTAAATAATAGTGTTGCTCTCACTTCTTTCAAAATGATTATGTTTCAACCAATAATTAACGAAAGGCTGCCCTACCACTTTTGCAATACTATGATTTTTAGCACACCATTTTTCAATATTCATTTTTGAAAATTCATCCCAATTCCAAAATTCTTTAGGTAATAAATCATATCCTTCTAATGGAAACTTAGTCCAAGATGAAAAAACCATGTGAATATTTGTCTGCGGGCCATGTTGAAAATCAACTGTTTTTATTCCCATTTGATTTGCAGTTAAAAGAGCTGCATACAAATCGTCATAGCCATAGAAACCTAAAAAAACTACTGTTTTAGGCTGTGTCTTCTTATAAAATCTTCTAAAGAAAGGTTGCAAAGCAATAACTCTTCTAGACCAGTTTTTCAAATCTGAAACAGAGAATCGTAACAAATCCAATCGGATAGGCAATTGCTTTAAATAAGCATAAAAATCATCATAATCTTCTAAAGAAATAGTGTCGTTTTTTGAAGTAAACTTTTCTTTAAACTTTAATAAATTCTTATAATTTCTTACTTCTTGTTCTAAAGAAATAACAGCTTCTTTATTAAAAGTATTAGGATAAACTTTTTGATATTCTACATTATAAACCTCATTTTTAAGATGGTGAATATCCACTAAAGAATCATAAAATCGATTAAAATAAAGTCCGTTTTGCTTCACTCTATGAATGTGTGAACCGAATAATAAATGTGATTTCTTTTTTAAACTGAAGAAGAAAAAATTCAATTTAAAAAAAGAAGAAAAAATTAGAAACAGCTTAGAAAATATTGTTTTTTTTGAACTAGAAGGTTGCTTAACATCAGAAGTTGTTTCCTCTTTTTCTAGCTTTTTATTCATCATCATTAAAAGATGAATGTACAGTTTAATTCGGAGATAAGGCCATATTTTGATATGATTTATTTTCCATTTTTCAACTGGCCATTTTTCTTCAATATGAAGAATTATTTTTTTTATTTCGTCTTGGGAACTGATGCTATTCATATCAATTTTTAAAAGGACAAACTTGCATTAATCCATTTCTTAAATCTTCTAACACTTGAGGATTTGGCAATGAAACGTATTGATCAAACAAACCACTCATTTCATCATTAGTGTAGGCTTCTGTTTTTATTTCAGGATGATAAAATGGAATTTGAACCGATTCCATATAATCTTGATATTTGATATCATCACCAAAAACTTTGTCTGAAAATTTTTGCCACACGGCCGGAATTCCATAAGTATGGGCAACAATTACACCGTGTAAAGAAGAAGAAATAATCTTTTCACATTGTAAAAATTCGATTGTTTTAGATTCGATATCATTGGTCATCATATCAATCAAATGGATATCCGATCTGTTTTCAAACCACTTCTCCACTACTTTATAATCGTTGTAATGCGGAACGATGCCATATTGATATTTCTTATCTACTTTCGGATTAAAATAACGCGGCAATAACAAAGCAGGATCGCCATAAACTTTTGGCACTTCGTATCCTAAATCCAATAAATACTTTCGGGTTTGAGGACCACGAACGGCTAAAAATTTAGCATTTTTAATTTTGATTTCCTTATTGATAATACCACTTCCCCAAACGATACATTTATGATTTACATTAGCTAAAATGCTTCCAATGGTTACATAAATGGGTGAGAAAAAATCTAAAAAGGAAAACTTTTTAGGCCAAGCAAAAACCACTTTTTTACCCGATATTTTTTCCACTAAAAATTTACCCAAGACATCCCCATAATTCTCTTTGGATTTGCCTTGGATAATTTTTTCGTTCCACCAAAATAATCGGATGGTATTTTTAAGCATAAAAATTATACTTTTTTATTTTTCAACTTATCGCGTTGTACTTGCTCAATTGGTAAAATATCTTGACTTTTGAAGCTAAGTGCTTTACTTACTGCTTTTAAATCGCGACATAATTTGCGTAATCCTTCTGGTTCTAAAGATGCTGCATGATCAGTACCTTTCCAAGTTCTATCGATAGTATAATGACGTTCAATAACATTTGCGCCTAAAGTATAAGCAGCAACGTCAACTGCAATTCCTAAATGATGTCCAGAAAAACCAATATGTTTTACTTTATCGCCGTATTTTTCAATCAATAAATTGATATCTAATAAGCAAACATCTTCAAATGGAACTGGATATCCAGAAGTACAATTATACAATACTAAATCTTTGTTTCTACCTTTTTCAATGAAGAAATTAACTAAATCATCCGCTTCTCCTTTAGTAGTCATTCCTGTTGAAATGTGAATTTCTCCTTTATAGTTATCACATAACCAACCTAACATATCGTAATTGTTGTTACATGCAGAAGGAATTTTTATGTATTCTGGATTTAAAGACGCAATTTCTTTAGCAGAAGTAGTATCCCAAACCGATGTTGAATAAACAATACCAATTTCCTCACAATACGCTTTTAATTCCGCGTGTTGATTTACATCAAATTCTAAATATTCTCTGTGTGCACCATAAGTATCTCCGTAAGAGTTCGCAGGATTAGGATGTGGCGCATTGTATTGATCTTCTGTCAATAATTCTTTATTGTTACGTTTCTGAAATTTTACCGAATCAGCATTACAAAATATTTTAGCTATTTTGATTAATTCTTTTGCGATTTCCATTTCACCTTTATGGTTACAACCAATTTCGGCAATTACGTAAGGTTTTTTATATTCTGTCATTTTCATTCTATTAGAAAGGCAAAGAAAAATAATTTTATCGAATAATCACAACTAATCACTATTAATCTTCAGTTATTTATGAACGATAACGTTTTTATAAATGATTAAATCAAAAAATAGTTAAAATCTTTTATTATAATTCATAATCCATTCACAAACTTCTCTGATGGCACCATCGGCAGAATTGTGAGATAACGTAAAATCTACTTGTTGTTTTACAACTGATGTAGCATTAGCTGGAGCAAATGACCAACCTACCGTGCAAAGATTAGCCAAATCATTTACATCATCACCCACATAGGCCAAATTAGCCCATGAAGTTTGTTGTTGGTTTATAAAATTTTGAAGCAATGAATATTTATCTTTAACTCCTAAAAAGGAATGTTTGATTTGAAGTTTCTGCATGCGTTTTGCAACTAAATCTGAATTTTCAGAAGTAATAACTACGACTTCAACGTTATTTTGTCTTAGAATTTCTAATCCCATACCGTCACGCATATCAAACTTTTTCATCAACTCGCCTTCTGCACCATAATAGACACATCCATCTGTAAAAACGCCATCGACATCTAATACTAAATAATTGATTCGCTCTTGCTTTTTGAAAGATTTTTGACGCTCCGCAAGTAAACTTTCTATGATGGTCCAATCAGAAAGGCTATCAATTTCCATTAAAGTTTCTTCAGGCATTTCAACCAAACCTATGGCTTCACTTACTCTGTTTTTACTTTTAATGAAAGCGTCTTTTGTTGTAGCGTAAACAGCTCCATTTTCCATCAACAAACCTGCAAAATCTTGTCTTCTTGGTCGGTTAAAAACATCGTAATTTTGAGGTGTTCCATCTGCATTCCAAGTAAAACGATGTGTTTTTACAACACTTAATGCTGCTGTTTTTCCTTCTTTACTTATTTGAGATAAAGCATTATTAATATCTTGTAATGTAGTTAAAGGCGACGTAGCTTGCAACAAACACAAAACATCAAAATCGTAATTGATTTTTTCGGCAAACTCTAGCATTGCACTTTCTGTAGATGCGGTATCATTTGCGTTTTCATCATTGCGAAGTAACCCTTTTACTTTTGAAGTCCAATGATATTCTTTAGAAATAAAAGTCAAAATTTCCTCATCATCAGTAAACACATAAACTTCGTCTAAATCAGAAAAAATAGCGGCACTTAAAACCCATGAAAACAAAGGACGACCTAACATTTTCTTTTTATTTTTTCCTGGAATTCCTTTAGAACCTTTACGTAATGGAATTATGGCTACTTTTTTCATTTTAATTTATTTTTTTATAGATAGAAATCACTTCATTTTTTACTTTTAGGTAGTGTAACTTTGGAACAATTTCTTCTTGATTTAAACATTCAGCTTTTTCAAAATTACAATTATTGACAGCGTGAATTACAATTTCTTTTATTTTTTCCTCGTCTTCACAATCTTCAATCAACAAACCATTGACTCCGTTTTGAATTAACTCAGCAGTAGCACCACCTGGATTGGATTGAATTGGGAAAGCTCCCATAAAAATGGCTTCTAACATGGTATTTGGCATTCCGTCTGAATTACTATTCCCTATGTAGATTAAGGATTTACCCATTAATTTTAGTACTTCTTCGTGCGGAATTTTTCCTAAAATTTGGAAATTCTTCCAATTTTTTAATTCCGAATTGGTTACATATTCAAAAGTTTGAGGATCAGATCCAAAAACTACAATTTCATAATTAAGTAGTTGTTCTTTTAAAGTTGCTATCGCTTTTAGAACCGGAATCGCTCTTCCAGAACGCCCTTGAAAACCTTTTATCAAAATAGTTTTTCGTTGCGAAACAGGCAATTTGTATGTTTCCATTTCGTTTAACTCAAAACCTCCACCACCAGGAAAAACCCCTAAAAATTCACCCGTAAATCCGTATTGTTTTGCAATTTCATAATCGCGCTTGCAATCGGTGAACAAATAATTAATTCGTGGTAAAACACGTTTAATATCTTTTAAGTAATTAGGTTCGTTTTGAAAATAAAACAAATCGCTTCCCCAAGAAGAATAAATCCATTTTTGAGTTGGATTTTTCTCCATAACTTCAATTATCGGAGAACAAGATAAATACAACGCAAAGCTGTGCACAACATCGGGCTGAATTTCATTCAAATAATTTTCAAAAGTTTTAGCTGTATCTTTTTCGTTAAATTGCTGAATGAATTTATATAATTTCGGAAACTTATTTTTAACCAATAAGCGTCCTGGATAATCCCATCTTAATTTCCAATCTACTTTTTGTTGTATCCATGAAATTTTAGAAACTGGCTGGCTCATTCCTGTAATATCAAACCAATACACTTCGTGTCCGGCATCTTGTAGTTGATTTGCCCAACGAAAAAAATGCAAAGTAGGTATGGAAACCATTAAAATTTTCATGCTACAAAATTTATAACTAAAACAATTGTATTCGTTTGTCTATTAAACGAATAGTGATAAGGGCAATTGCGATAATTTTTTATAATTTCTTCTAAAATCAGATTGTTTACATATTCCATTTCATAAAAAGGGAGTGCTTTTTTTCCTAGAATTCGCTTGATACGATTTTTATTTTTCTCTGCTTTAGAAAGGTCATGAATTTCAACTTGAATTACTTCATTTTTAAAATTTTTCAATTGCGCTAATAAAGCATTCACTTGAAGCGAAGAAGAAGAAACTATTATTTTCTTTTCGGGTAATTGCAACTTTTGATAATCTACATCATGAGTTAATTGTCCCCAATTTTGATACTGATTAACTACCGTACACTTATTTTTTTGCGTTTGAATCATGTAAGCATGATTGATGCGCTCTAGCTGTGAATGATAAGGATGCGTACTCTTTTTACTGCGATACGCTTTTGGATGCCATTGATGTTTTACCAAAATTTGCTCTTCATAAAACACAACTTGTAATCCTAAATTTTGCATTCGAATATGCGCATCGGTATCTTCTGCGCCCCAACCTTGATAAAACTCATCAAAACCATTGACGCTTTTTAAAACTGCTGTTGGGAACATAGTATTTCCAGTTACATCTTTACCGCCTTTAAAATCAACTTTAAAATCTTCAAAACTTTGTTTTTTAAGCGATTCTGTCTCACTTAAAAATCCGTATTGAAAATAATGTACCGCATTAGGGTTTGCTACACTTTTTAAAGTTTGAATATAGTTGGGATGAAAAATCAAATCGATATCACCTACCACAAAATAAGGTTGGGTAGCCTTTTGAAGCGCAATATTAATGGAACGACATTTGCTCCACAACTGACCAGAAGTAGGACAAGAAACAAATTGAATTTGAGGATACTGAAGAACTAATGCATTTAGTTCGCTCAAATATGATTCGTTTGAACCATAATCAACCAGAAACCATTCAAAATCAATATCCGATTGGTTTTGAAGAGAATCCAAACAATTTTTAATGATTCGGATATCGCGATTTCTATTGGTTAAAACTAAGGTAATCAAGATGTAAAATTGTTTATTTGTGTTGAAGTTAAACCTTTGCTCTTTAAAAGCATTCTTTTTATAGGTTTAAAGTACAATATTTTTTTAAATAGATATTCTGAAAATAAATATTCTAATCGATTTCTTCTTAAAACAGCAAATTTCGAATATGTATTTTCTTTTTTTGGAACCTCATGAACCGAATTATATACTTCATTCATCCAAGGTTCTAATTGATTTCCTAAGTGATACGCATAATTATCGTATGTAGACAAACGATAGCCTCCCATTTTTAAAACAGGTTCATCTGTATATAAATATTCGCTATCGCCACCTAATTTAAATTTGCTGTTCTCCTTAGGTAATTCTTGAAAAACTTCTCTTTTATAAGTGGCTACAAAATGAGGACAACCTAAAACAGCAACAGTTCCGTTTTTTGAGGTTAGTGTTCCTATTGCATCTTTCCATTTATCATCAAGCCAAGGCCAACCAATGCTATTAGCAAATCGAGTTAAAGCAGCAGTGTTTTTTACATGTTTAAAAAAGAGACGTTTTGAAAAAAGGTGTCGAATCCAAATATTAGCGGTTAAATGGAAATGCTTTCTAAAAACAGGTACTGGAGAAACAGCTCCAGCTTTTGGAAAGGCTTCAAAAACTCCCGAAACGGCTTCTTCCCAGCCATTACAAAACAAAACATCGGCGTCGGTTATGGTTATTAAGCGTTCTTCAGCTGTTCGAAGTGCTTTTAAGATACTATTGATTTTTCCGACAGCTTCTTTTTCAATAATTAACTCATCAATACATCCTTTTTTTTGTAATTCGTAAAGTTTATCGTTTACCGAATCACATGAGTTATTACTAATTACAGATATTTTTAATTGAGTTGCACTAGTTTTAATAACCGAAAACAAACAATATTCAAATATTTGATAGGATTCTTTGTAATAGTCTTCTTCTTTTGGAATATACAAAGGAATTATTACCCGATGTGATGAAACACTCGGATTTAATAATACATCCTTTGAAATATTTGCGCCTTTTCTCATTTCTTAAACGGACACGAAGCAAATAAAGCTTCTTGTGTTTGTATTAGCTTATCTTTTGATGGTAATAATATTGAAGTATTTTCACTTAATAGTTTTTCAAAATCAGCAATCGAACTTTCAGAAGGATTGATGTAAAACTCTTTAGAATACGTGATATTTAATGACTCAAAATAATCATAAAACTTTACATTATCTCCCGCTAATTTATTAGAAAACTTAACCCATAAAGCTGGAATTTCATACGCATGAGATACAATTACACCATGTAAAGAAGAAGAAATAATTTGTTTACATTCTAGTATTTCTTGAGTTGTTTTCACAACATCATTAGTCATTAAATTAATCACTTTTATTGTTGCATCATCTTTAAATCGAGCAACAATAGCATCATAATCAACATAATGCGGAATAATTCCTAATGCATACTTTTTCTCTGCTACATTTGAGATGAATTTAGGCAATAAAAGAGCAGGATCGCCATATACTTCTGGGACTTGATAACCCAATTCTAATAAACGCTTTCTAGTTCTTGGTCCTCGAACAGCTACGAATTTAGCAGCTCTAACATTTTCATTTTTTTTAATAATACCGCTTCCCCAAACAATTGAATTTTTACTAGCAGCACAAATAATACTTCCTACGGTTACATAATGCTTAATAAACCATTTATACCAGCGTTGCATAGGATGAGAAACCTTAACTACTTTTTTTCCAGATAATTTTTCTGCTAAAAAAGGAGCTAAAATATCTCCGTAATTATCAATCTCTCCTTGCGCTTTGAGTGCCCACCAATAAACATGAATTTTATTCATTAGCATTATAATTTTTAAAGAAGAAATCTTTATTTGCTTTTATTTTTTCGTCATCCCAGTTCCACCATTCCGAAGTTAGAAGTATTTTTTTTGAAGTTTCTGTGAATCTATCTTTTATAAACTTAGCCGGAACTCCTCCTACAATGGTGTAAGGTTCTACATCTTTTGTTACTACGCTTCCAGTTCCAATTATAGCTCCATGACCAATTTTAATATTTGGTAAAACACTTACATTATCTCCTATCCAAACATCACTTCCTATTTCTATTGAAAGTTTGTTTGTTTGAAGATTAGCGTTTTTTGGTTTTTCTTGAAAATATTTTTTGTAAAAACCATATTGCATCACTGCAAAATTGTAATCGTGATTAGATGTAATGAACTTTATATCTCTCCCGAATGCGCAAAATGAACCAATTTTAACTTTACCTGAACCTCTTATTTCAAAATTTCCATTGTGAAAAGTTTCTTTACCAACTTCAATATTTTTTGTAGGCAGAATTAGCACTGGAAGTTTTTCGTATTCCAATACATTTTTCAACTTTTTTGAAAACCAATGTTTTATTTTTGATTTAATTCCCATTTTGCATCAGAATAAACATATAAATTCCCTTTTGGAATTCTTCCTGTTCCATAAACATCATTAGGTACAACTGTAAAACCTAAACACTCCTCTTTTATATCAATAGTAGTATTATTCTCTGCCAAAGCAATTGTAACTACGTAATCACCCGGCATTAATTTTAAATCTGAAGCAGTTGCTTTAAAAACAAAATCTCCTTTTGAATCAAAAACAAAATCCGTTATTTCATGCGATCGTATAGCTGCAATTCTTGTACCACTGGCAGTAGAAATAATAATACTTGCCTTTAGATTATTATACACTTGTTTTGCTATCACAAAAATGGAAAACTCTAAAATATTTCCCATTAAAACACCACTTGAATTTGAACG
>NZ_JAKLJH010000221.1 GCF_023151265.1 Flavobacterium sp. | reverse complement strand
ATAATTGCAACACTAAAAAATGTAAGGGGTAGTCCTG
The DNA here is from genome assembly GCF_023151265.1 of Flavobacterium sp. Lineage (GTDB taxonomy): Bacteria > Bacteroidota > Bacteroidia > Flavobacteriales > Flavobacteriaceae > Flavobacterium. The sequence goes on along the minus strand of NZ_JAKLJH010000221.1, from coordinate 2,011 downwards.
AAAATTTTTTTAAAGTAAGTCTGTTAGCTATAAATCGAAAGGTCTCGGGATGTTTTTCCTTAAAATGTAATACGACAGTTGTGTTTGCAATTTTTTGCGTTAAAACAGCTAATGATTTTATGGCAACATGGTTTATCATTTTAGTCAACTATATTGTGTGGTGTAATGTCTTTAATGCTTGCCGATAACGGTTCGGGGCTTGGCGTTCGGGCGGGATTTTAGCACTAACGCTGATACGAAGAACCAATGCCAAATATAGCACAAAATTTCATACGAAGCACTTCCGCCCGCCTGACGCCAAACCCGTGTTGGGTGCTGGGCTTATTTTTGTTTTAATATTGTCAATACTTCGTTGAACCACTCTTTTGAATTAAAGTCTAAAATTACATTTGGTTGAACACCTTTTCCGTCAATAGCTTCGTTTGGTATTCTACGTGAACGTGTTGTTGAATAACCTAATGTCAAAGGCATACATTCAAAGTCAACCATTCGCACATTGGAATAGTCCAAAACTCCCATAGTATGATGTCCTGCAAGAATTACTTTTGAACTTTGTCGTGCTTCTATTAAAAATTGTTCCGTTGAACTTCCGCAATCTTCGTCAATTAAGATAACTACTTATTTCGTTGTCGGATAAAATGTTTGTAAAGTGTCGGTATGGTCTTCAAAAATATTTACCATTTGATTGGGCTTTTCTTTCATTTTTGCAACAATGTCCGAAATGTCGTTTCTTACGCTTTTAGGTAGTTTTGGGTTGTCGTCTATGACACGTTGCCACGCTTGTGCGTTGTCGGGTGTTGCATACACATCAACCCCCACTTTTTTTATAGGTTGAGTGTAAATATATGGCATTAGTGGACTGTATGAAAAATCACTGCCTCCACCATTGTAGCGCAGGTCTATAATTAAGTATGGTTTTGTCTTTAATTTTTTCTCGTTTGCTTTAACAACTGATTTAATTTTCTTGGCAAAGTGGTCGTCAAACGATTTTATGCGAATGTATGCTGTGCTGTCATTTACATCTCTGTAAGCGGCAACTGTGTTAGAAGTTTCAATGTCGTTGTATGGCTCAAATCCTTGTGGTTTTTCTGTTTTCGCATTTTCTTTTAAATAATCTCCGTTACTAAATGCACCGTTTTTGATTTCATATTTTTGAAAATTAGGGCTGTAATCAGCATAATATAAAATGCCTTCAAAATTATTTTCGGCAGTTTGCTTTAACTCTAATTTTACCATTCCTGCCGTCCAATTTTTATTTTGCGAGTTGATGATGACACCTGCATAATCACGAAAATTAGTTGGCGATTTAATTAGAGCAATTTCATAGTTTTTGCTTGATGAAAAATAAATTCCCTCAATATCGTCTTGTGTTTTTTTTCTTAATTCATCAATCTTTTCAGACGAAAGCATAATGGTTTCGGGAACAAATGTTGCCTTTTTTTTAGGATTAGGCATTAAATAAACGTGTTTGTCGTTAAAGTAATTCAGCCAATTTTGAATATAAAAACGACAATAGCCTGTTTGTGTTACGTCCTTTGTTTTTTGTTGCATTTCTTTTGAAAATGCGTCATATTCCGTTTGTTTATTAGCATTGACAATTTTGTCAGCAAAACCCGCATAATTTCTTTCCATATAATTTTTTACGAATAGAAATTCTTGCTCGCAGTCGCAAGTTTGTTGTGCAAAAATTGTCTTGCAAAACAAAAAATAAATTATGGTAATTATTTTTTTCAATGTCAATTTTGTTTTTTACAGTGTCGTTTTAGCCTTGCACCCAACGTTTTATGGTAGGGTTTCGTGTGGGATTTCGAAGCTGTTTCTTATCATTTTACTACCTGCTTTGTTTACGAGCTGCCAACGCTCGCAAACCGCTGAAACCCGCATGAACTCTACCATGTGTTGGCACCAGTTTATTTTTAATTCTTTATGTACAATCCTTTTAAAAATTCAACTTTTTTATCTTCAGTCCATTTATCAGTTGTCATTATCGATAAATTATTCACATTACCAT
>NZ_JAKLJH010000220.1 GCF_023151265.1 Flavobacterium sp. | reverse complement strand
AAACCTGCACCCACATTCGTTTCGTATAAATATTCTTTTTGGTTATCTTTTAGTACTTTTCGAAGATTTTTGTAAAAATCAAAACTTACCGTATTTGCGACTTTATTCGACGAAATCAAATCGAAACTATTTTCTGCTAACGAAATGTAATTTTCGATAAAATTTGCACTTGCTGTGTTGTCAATTGCGATTAGATTTTCCAAATGATGTTCTTTGGCGTAAGCGATAATATCTTCCACTTTATATTCCTGACCTTTATCTTCTAACGTTGCTTTCCAATTTTCACTGATTCCGAATTTATTCAACAAGACTTTCTTTGAATTCGCAATCGCAAAAACATTCAGCTTAATTCCTTTTCGCTTTTCGATGTTTTTTGCCGATTCTAAAATTTGAGAAATCAAAGTACCTCCAACCGTTCCGTGACCGAAAATGGCAATGTTAATTTTTTTCGCAACTCCAAAAATCTCACCGTGAATCACATTTAAAGCACGCTTAAATTCGTCTTGACTAATTACCAAACTGATGTTTCTTCCCGTAACGGTATTGTTCAACAAAATCGGTGTGATTTTATTTCGGATTAAAGCCGTGTACGGTTTGTGGAAATTGGTTAAATCTTGTCCGATAATCGAAATCACCGCAATGTTATCGTTTACCGAAATTTTATTGACATCTTTTGTGTAAAAATCAGTTTCAAATTCTTTCTCCAAACCAACCAAAGCTTTCGAAGCCTTGTCAGAACTCACGACCAAACCAATTCCTCTTTCCGAAGAACCTTGCGAAATGATGCTTACGCTAATATCGTTTTCAGCCATCACACGGAAAATTCTTGCATCAACCCCTGTTTTTCCTAATAAACCTCTTCCTTCTAAATTAATCAGTGACACATTGGTTAAAACCGAAAGCGATTTGATGCCTTCATTGGTTTGTTCCGAAGTGATTAATGTTCCATCATTTTCAGGATTAAACGTATTTAAAATGCGTAATGGAATATTTTTCTCCACCAATGGAATAATGGTTTTGGCATGTAAAATTTGCGCTCCAAAATTTGCCAACTCGTTAGCTTCGTTAAACGATAATCGCTCGATTTTTTTTGCATCGGCAACTAAATCAGGGTTTGCCGTGAAAATTCCGTCAACATGCGTGTAATTTTGGAATTCTTCGGCGTTTAAATAATTTGCCAATAAGGAAGCCGTGTAATTACTACCATTCCTTCCTAAAGTAGTAGTTTCGTTGTGTAACGTTGAACCAATAAAACCTGTTACGATGTTGACTTTATCGGTGTTTTTCTCGAAATAATCTAAAACATTTCGCTTCGAAACAGCGTCAATTGGCTGTGCATTACCAAAATTTATATCGGTTTTTATTAATTGACGTGAATCGGTAAATTGTGCTTTGATACTGTTTTCGTTTAGAACGTTAGCCACGTATTTTGCTGAAAGAATCTCGCCATACGCAATAACTTGGTCTTTGATTTTCTCACTGTAATCTCCTAAAAGCGAAACGCCTTCTAACAATTTCTGTAAAACAGAGAATTCCTCTTCGAAGATATTTTCTTTCAAACCTTCTAATTGGTATTTTTTGAATTGTTCTAAATCTGCTTGAAAATTGATGTTGGCTTGTGCTTTTTTTAGTAAAATTACCAATTCGTCAGTGGCGTTTCCTCTTGCCGAAACTACGACTGCGATGGGTTCGTTATTGAAATATTTTTGAGCAATCGTTTGAATTACTTTTTGCAATCCTTCTCCGTTTGCTAATGATTTTCCTCCAAATTTTAATATTTTCATCTTAATTGAATATAGGTTTTAGTATGTTGTTTAATTGTTCAAATTCTATCAAGAAAGCATCGTGTCCGTGAATGGATTTGATTTCGTGATAAAATGCATTGTTTTTGTAGTATTTGACTTCCTGAAAAGCAGTTTTAATTTCGTTTGCCGTAAAAAAGTAATCAGTATCCACGCTAATTAGATGAATGTTTGATGAGATGCTTTTGATGACTTCCGATTTATTATTGTTTTTTTCAACAAATGATTCATGAGTTTATAAGCCGAAAGCTGAAATCGATTTTGCAATTTTTCTCCGTGATGCAACAACCAACTTTCTACCTGAAACAATCCTTCCGAATTTTGTAATTTTGCGTGAAATTTTTCTTGGAGTGATTCGGGTGTTCTGTACAATAACATGGCGTGAATTCTAGCATCATGAATTGGATTTTTGGAATTATTCAAAATTAAATCTTGAATTAGCACATTCCCAATCAACCAATCAGAAGCTTTCCAATTTGTAGCAACCGGAATTAAATTCGCAATCGCTTTTGGTCGAATCGCTGCCATTTCCCATGCAATTGCTCCGCCTAAACTTCCACCGATAACAGCAAAAACTTGATTCACTTTAAACGAATCGATTCCTTTCCAAAATAAATTAGCAATATCATAAGTGGTAAAATCTTGATAATTTTCAATCAAATTTTCCGAATCTTGATAGCCGTTTCCAGGAATATTGAAAGCTAAAACTGCATATTTTTTGGTATCGATAATTTTATCATCACCAATTAACGATTGCCACCAACCATTTTCGCCAATTACTTGCGAATTTCCAGTTAAAGCATGATTTACTACTATCAAAGGCGCTGAACCAACAGGTTGTCCAAACAATTGATACGACAAAATCACTTTTGATTGCACTACTTCATTTTGCAATGGAACATTTTGGAACACTATTTTTTGAATTGTACTCATCTTTCTTTTTAAAAAAAGGCTACCTTTAGGTAGGTCTATCGGTAGCCTTCAAACAAACAAAAACCTAAACTAAATTTTGAACTGGCAATTTTTCGAAAACACTTTGTAAATCGGCTTTCAAGTCTTCTATATCTTCTAATCCAACAGATAAACGAATTAAATCTTTCGTTACTCCAGTTGTGATTTGTTGCTCTTCTGACAATTGTTGGTGCGTTGTACTTGCTGGATGAATAATCAATGATTTTGTATCACCAATGTTCGCCAATAATGAGAAAAATTGGGTTTCATCCGCAACTTTTTTAGCCGCTTCGTAACCGCCTTTTAATCCAAAAGTTACGATACCACTTTGTCCTTCCGGTAAATATTCTTGCGCTAAATCGTAATATTTTGAAGAAATCAATCCTGGATAATTTACCCAAGCTACTTCTGAACGTTTTTGCAACCATTTGGCTAATTCAAGTGCATTTTCACTATGTTTTTTGATTCGGATAGCTAAAGTTTCTAATCCTTGAATAATTTGAAA
>NZ_JAKLJH010000219.1 GCF_023151265.1 Flavobacterium sp. | reverse complement strand
TCCTCATTTTCATTCGTTTTTGGTAGTAAAATATCTTTTAATGGGTTATTGTCTTCCATGAGTATTTAGATTAGTCAATCAGTATTCGAATTTTCTTGAGGTAATAGATTATCCCATGTACTGATTCCAGTTTTTAACTTTGTAATTCGTTCAGTTGAATCGACAATCATTCCACAAATCATACAAATTCCAAACATCAATTCCCAATGTGGTATTTGCTTATTGATGATTTCCATCCTCTTTTTATCATTTGGTAAATCTTCTAATGCTTTATTTTTTTGTTCATCCGAATAACCCGCATTTTTGAATGATTCCGATATTTTACCAATTTTCATGGTCACAAGCATTCTTGTTGCCGCATTTCTAATTACAATTGGAGTATCATTTCCTAGATCGTAAACAGACTCCATTTTTTGTTGAAGCTCAAACAAATCAAAAGGTAAAGAGCTATGTGCAGCATCGTTTCGAACTTTTCGAAGTGCATTCAAACTGTCTCTCAAATTCTTATTTATTATTCGAAAAGCAAATGCCAATTCAATCTTAGCGGAAAAGGAACTTAAATGACCTGGATAATTCAAAAGCCTTTCCTTATCCTTTTTTGAAATCTCATTTGGAAAAGTAGCTACGATTAACTCCGTAAGGAAATCATCAGCGTGTGCAGTGGCAATTAGAATTGCTCCACGTCCCGATTCTTCTAAAAGTTTTTCAAGTAAGACATCAAATAGGTCTTTGATTTTTGGATGCTCGAATATGTACATCTTATTTTGGTAGTAATAGTGGAAGTGGTCTAAAAAAGCGAATTGTGGTTCGATTCTTATTTCGTCGAAATCAACAATTCACGGACATCTACATCTAATGCTTCTGCAACTTCAAATAGAGTTTCAATAGTCGGTTGCATTTGGTTTGTACACCATTTGGAAACCGTTGTTCGATTTTTACCCAAAGCTTCTGCCAACCAGTTGTTCGTTTTACCTTGCTCAGCTAAGACAGCTTTGATGCGATTCTGTGCTTTTTTATCCATTTATTATGCTCTATAGATAGAATTTGAAGCAAAATAAGCATAATTCAACAATTGAAAAATCACAACTTTTAGCTTAAAACGGTTCTTTTGAATATAAATAATCGTATTAATTTGCTTTAAAAGCATAAAATGAATATTTTTAAGCAAAATTTATGAGCCATGCAGAAAAAAACTCCAAAAAAGGTAATCATTCAATTGATAAAAGACGATTTAAGACACCAACACACCGTTTTAGGTTTAAACCTGTTGGGGTTCGATCATGAGAATGGTATGTTGGATATTTCCCGATCCGTTTTCTCGCTAATGGGATTGAATCTGAACGATAGGCGATTGGACCATTTAACGGACGAGTATTGCGATCGTGCTTACCATGTTACCGAAATTGCATTCAATGACAACGAATCTTTCGAACGGTTAGCAACTGAGATTTACAACTGGCTGGCTTTGGAACTCAAGAAGTATTTGAAGCAATTGAGTAAATCCTAAGTGTTCATAAATCTCATCATTGCATTTTTTTCTACTTGCACCACGTGTGCCGGGGCATCTGTATTTTTATTCCCTTTCGAAACCCGATTTTGAGAAATAAAATTCTATTTGCCCCAGGTTAGGTGGTGCAACTAATATTTTTTAACCTTGAAAATTGGTAAACTGCCTAATAAAAAGTTACTTGCCCCATGAAAGGTGGTGCAAGTAGATTTTTATTCTGTTTTGAAAACGACTCTAAATGAATAAAATCATAACTGCCCACCAAATAGTGGGCAACTAATTTTTTATTACCGCTTTGAACCAAAAATTGCCTAAAAAAACACTAACTGCCCACTTGGAGGTGGGCAACTAACGTTTTATTATGGGTTGAACCCGAATTTGACCGAATAAAATGCTAACTGCCCACTAAATGGTGGGCAACTAGTTTTTTATTATCCCTTTGAACCGAAAATTGCTTAAAAAAACGCTAACTGCCCACTTAGAGGTGGGCAACTAACTTTTTATTATGTTTTGACGCTAAATTTTGACCGAATAAAATGCTAACTGCCCACTAGTTGGTGGGCAGTTATT
>NZ_JAKLJH010000218.1 GCF_023151265.1 Flavobacterium sp. | reverse complement strand
GAGTTAAGTCTTTCTGTCGTAGAACCTAAGTTACATGTTTGAGCTGTGGAAATAGACACATAGATTAAATTAATAATTGAGCATAAAAAATAAAGATGAAATTTCATATAAACTCCTGTTCAGTCTTGGTTTTTAATTTATTAAGGATCAATGAAGAGTTCTTCATTATCAACTTCTTCCATTATAAAAACATTCTGGCTGATATTTGAACTTCCATTTGTTTTAAGTCTTAAAATTCTAAACTCTAAACCAGCGGGACAAAGGACTTCATTTTCATTTGGGTGAAGAGATATTGGAGCCACATTTCTGCAGGTTTTTGAATAAATAATAAATCGATTGTTGGCGCTCCATCCGGCGGAGCTAGAAGTACTTGTAAAAGCAAAGTACTTAACAATTCTTCCAACAAGTGAGTGATTAATAACCTCAGCTTCAGGTAGGTAGGTACCTCTTCTAACAAAACCTATATAAGGTTTAATTTTATATAAACCTCTGTTTGTAACTTTTGAAAGCATTTGGTATTTTTCATAAGTGTCTTTGTTTTGACTTCTTAATGCTGTATTAATTGCTCCATACCCATGACCTGTGTAATATCTGATTGCTGAGTATTCAAATTTAGTCATACCACAAGGAAATTTGCCATCAGATGTAGGTGGAGAATAAATACTAATGCCTTTTTGGGTGAAATCTGAAGCTATTGTTTCTTCTGAAAATTCAAATTCAGGTAATGCATTTATACATGTCATGCCTGGCGTGAAATGAGGGGCTAGGAGTAAAATAGGACTTAGAATCATCAGGATAAATTGATTGTTTTTTAAAGAAACCACAATTTTCCTTTCTGGATACCGTTCCAAATGTTGTGGGATTAATTTACCATTATTCAACTGAAACGGTCTTTACAGGTTTAAGTTAGAGCAGGTTTCATTCCATGATAGAATCGATTTAAATATGAATAGAAGGCAAATAGGTGTCTAAACGATCTCGATTTGAGCCGCTGACAGTCACCGTCAAAATAATAGACAGTGCGATTTTTTTTGATTTTTCGAACAAAGTTTTTTGCAATCAAAGCACAGTTATTGGCTTCTTTGCTTTGATTTTCCACTTAAGTGGCGAGGATGGCAAGGAGGACTTTTTATGTCTGGAACTCACACAGTAATTTCAAATAAAATTTCTCTTGTTTTTGGCTCAGAAATTTCGCTGAAAGATTTTTCGTTTTCGCAGCTGATTGTAGCAGTTAAAAATCTATTTGATACCGAGGGTGTTCCTGGGTTCGTAAAAGCACTTGTTATGTTGATTGAATCACTCTTGATAAAATCAGGTGTTGAGTGCCCACACTGCGGAAAAGACAAACACCATTTTCACTCTAAATCAGACCGGAAACTGAAGACCTCTATTGGTGAAGTGAACTTGGTGCTGACAAGGCTGTTGTGTTTGTCTTGCAAAAAAACATTTAATCCGATGGCGCAGTTGTTTGATTTGGATAAGTATTCTCGAAAGTCCCGGGAATTTGAAAAATTATCATTGGAAACAGTGACCAATCAAAGCTTTCGACGATCTGCAAAGAACTTGAATGATACGATGGGGTTTAGCACCGCACACTCAACCTTGCATCGCTGGTTTTGGGATACCGATTCTGTGAATATCAATCAGAAAAAGAGAGTTGATTTATTAATAGCTGACGGCACTGGCTTTAAACGATCTAAAGATAACGAGTTTGAGACCAATAAAGGCAGCATCAAGGTACTGATTGGCTACAATAAAAACGGCGAAGTCATTCCGTTTGGCGCCTGGACAAGAGCTTCTTGGAAAGACATCGGAAAACTTATTAAAAACAAAAATCATCCATCAGATAAAATAAAGTTCAAACCAATCGCAGGTACATTAATTACTGACGGCGAAGAGGAAATTGTTCGTCAGCTTAAGAAGCTTGCGGAAAGCCACCAGCGATGCTTATTTCACATGACTCACGAACTGACACCACTTCTGCGATACAAAGATATTGTCCAAAAAGACGAAGCAATAAAGATTTCAGAAGAACTTAACGAACTACTTTATCTAGATTTGCCTGAAGTCGATGCCGATCCATTGAAATCACTTGAAGATAAACTTAAAATTGAAATTAAGCTCAAGTCTATGAAAGAAGCTATCGATGATTTCATCAATGAACTTCACTCTCTTGGGTACTCGAAAGCAAAGGGGTTCGTTGAAAATGCAAAGTCACAGCTTTTTACCTACATTGATAACTGGTTAAAGACTGGGATTTCAAATCCAAAGGTTACTTCACTCGTTGAAAGAATGATGCGAGAAATTAAACGACGAATTAAAAGAATGGGATACAAGTGGTCAGATCAAGGTGCAGAAAAAATGACTCGATTAATATTACTTCAACTCAGCTCAACAAAACACTTCTGGGAAGCTCATTGGCAAGAAAAGATGGGTACCAATGCAAATATTAAATTATCATTTTTAGGAGTGACTGTTGAAAACTAGATTTTAAAATCCCAACACATTTGGAACGGTATCAAAAAATAATAGTAAACCATTGTTTACCCCCAAATGAAAACATAAAACCCCCGTTTGGCGGCAGACATAGCATATTTTTTTATTATAAAAAAAAAGAAATTTTGGAAATGTATTTTTTTTTGAACTGTTTAAAAGTTAGTCTATTTGTAGCTTATCTTGAAGTCTCATAGTGGAATACAAGGTTTTGAAATAAGTCTTAAAGGATTATCGCCGAACTCAGTTTGTTTTTTTTTGATACTATCATATCACTTTTAAAAATCAAAAATTAAAGAAACGCGACTTTAGTCCGATGAGTTAAGGTATGGGAACCGGTAC
>NZ_JAKLJH010000217.1 GCF_023151265.1 Flavobacterium sp. | reverse complement strand
AAGGTTGAGCAAAAGCAAACACTAAAAAAGAAATGGCTAAAATGCGAGCAGCTAGAACTAATAAGTGTTTTAACTTGGATTTGGCTTGTGTTTCTTGTTTTACTTCCTTTAAAAAACGGATATTACTAAAGTAAATGGTCTTGAATTTCCGGAAGTTAAAAAGATGAATGATGATGGGAATGGCAATTGCCGATAGCGCGAATAGGAATGCTGGATTGCTAAAGTTCATCAAAGCCCAAAGATAGCATTTTTTTTGAATGGTTGATGTAAATTTATCTGAGCGATGTCATGTTGAGCCTGTCGAAACATGTGCGATGGTTTAGTAGAGTGATTGTTGTACTAATTTTCTTCTTTCCCTTTTTTCTTGATGAAAAAGGGAGAAAAAATCAAGAAAACCTGAATCCTTCGCTCCTCTCATTTTTTTATAAAGATCTACGGATGACATATCCCTTCGGGCTACATCCTTTGATCTTTTAATAAAAAAATGTTCACCGCGACACGGCATCGCAGGTTTTCGGGCTAACGCGCTGCTTCGAAAAAATTGCTTGATTGATAAATAAGCTTATTAGTATACTCTGAGCCTTATCCTTTTTTTCGTAATAAATTCATTTGACTTCCTAAGCGCTGGATTTAGCAAGATCCTATACTGTTTGAATCCCGATTTTTTCAATCGGGATGAGTTTATAGGATCAGCAGAAAGGCAAATAGAATTTTAGAAAAAAGGGATTAAGCTCTTGATTTTTTCTCACTTTTTTATCAAGAAAAAAGTGAAGAATGTTCTTCTCGGTGGATTGTTTCTTTTTGATCAAGCAAAAAGAAAAAATCAAGTAAGTAGAAACTCCCTCAGTTTACTGCAAAAAAAAAGCAACCCGGAGGTTGCTTTTTTTAACATTCATTCGTGATTATGCTTTTTTTACATTCACAGCGTTCAAACCTCTACGGCCTTCTTCTGTTTCGTAAACTACAACGTCATTTTCTTGAATTTCTTCTTTTAAGCCTGTAACGTGAACGAAGATCTCTTGTCCGTTTTCTGCTTTAATAAAACCAAAGCCTTTTGCTTCGTTAAAGAATTTTACTGTTCCTTTATTCATTTTGTTTTGTTTTTGCGCTCACAACGTGTGAGCATGTTATTGATTAAATTATTTAAAATGGTGCTATTCACATAAAACCATTTCTCTTTAAAAGAAATTTAGAAATGTACCGAAATGTAAAAAGGTATTACAAATAGATTGAGATCCAATCTTCTAATGAAGTACACAAAGATACGCATAATAAACCAATAAACCACTATTTATTATTTCCCAATGTTTAAAGGCTTTTGAGAGGGATTGTTGGTTTATGGATTTTTTTTATAGATTTATATCTAGGTATTATCGAAGGTTTTCTCTCCGAAAAAGCGGAAAGCATGGAAATAAAAAACAGAAATAAAGGTTCGATCCCAACTGGGTTCGCTATAATGAAATAGCAATATGAAAATTATTATAAAAAGAAGTAATGACGTTTTTCTTTTTATGAGTGCAGGTGAAGTTTTGTACAAAGGAATACTTGCGCGAAACGGATTAAGAACTCTTAGGCAACTTTACAACAATGAAAATAAACTCATTTCTGAAATTCAATTTCGGATCGAGTTTCCTTTAAAACCAACAAACATAATTAACCTCGCTAGTTATCAAACATTTACATTGAAATATACTAACATATTCAAACCTAAGTATATCTGCAATGTAATCAATGATACATATGATATAATACCACACAAAGGATATTACACATCAATTTTTAAAAATGACATTCAAATTGGTTATTTTGAAGATAGTAAAATCTCCGTTTTCGGAAACGAGACAATAATCTTGTATCTAAATAAATTAGATATCAATAGTCAAAACCTAATATGCTCATTTGCACTTGCTCTTAAATGTAGTTTTGAAGATAATTATTCAACTGGATCACTCAATCTTGGAAACTGGGGATTTGAATTGAAAAAATTTGATAGTACTTGGCATCCTACTGATTTATTCTAAAGCTTTGCGATAATACCTCTTGGAAAAGACCTGGTCTGGACGGGACTGTAATAAATTTACATTTTCTTTTCTATCCATTTCTCTTACCGGTTTTCCGCTTTTTCGGAGAGAAAACCTTCGGTGTACCGAA
>NZ_JAKLJH010000022.1 GCF_023151265.1 Flavobacterium sp. | reverse complement strand
AACTGCTAATACTTCATCGACAACTAAAATTTCGGGCTCTAAAAAAGCCGCTACAGCAAAAGCCAAACGAACGGTCATTCCGCTACTGTAGCGTTTTGTTGGCGTATCAATATAACGTTCGCAACCGCTAAAAGCAATGATTTCATCTAATTTTGAAGTGATTTCTTTTTTAGTCATTCCTAAAATAGCACCATTCAAATAGATGTTTTCTCTACCTGTCAACTCGGGATTAAAACCTGTTCCTACTTCTAATAAAGAAGCAATTCTTCCTCTTGATTTAATTACTCCAGTTGTTGGTGCTGTAACTTTTGATAAAATTTTTAATAAAGTTGATTTTCCAGCTCCATTTTTTCCAATGATACCTAAAACTTCTCCTCTATTTACTTCAAAATTAATATCTTGTAATGCCCAAACATAGTCACTATTCCCTTTTGAACTTCTATCATTAGTTTCTCCCACTTTTAAATAAGGATCTTCTTTTCCACGAATAGCATGCCACCATCGATTCAAATCATGACTCAATGTTCCTGTACCCACAGTTCCTAAACGGTATTGTTTAGAAATGTTTTCGGCTTTTAATATGATATCTTTTTTACTCATTCTCTCACTAAACTGTATCAATAAAACTCTTTTCTGTTTTATTAAAAATCAATAATCCTACAAAAAACACAACGATTGTTACCACAACAGTATAAAGTAATCCAGAAACAGAAATACTTCCTTCGTTTAACAACATATAACGTGCTGTTTCTATTACATAAGCTAATGGATTGTATTCAATTAACCATCCAAAAGTGGGTAACTTTTCTTTTAATAACATCATTGGATACATAACGGCAGACACGTACATTAAAAGCTGAACTCCAAATCCGACCAAAAAACTCAAATCGCGATATTTTGTAACCAATGAAGAAATTATCATTCCTAATCCTAAACCAAGAATTCCCATTATAGCTACTAATATTGGGAAAAATAAAGTTGCTGTAGTGAATTGGAATGTTACTTTACCAGTCATAAAGTAATAGATATAAAAGGCAATAAAAATTAAAAACTGAATACCAAATTTCACCAAATTGGACATCACAATTGATAATGGCACAATAAGTCTTGGAAAATATACTTTTCCAAATATCGAAGCATTTTTCTTAAAAGTATCAGATGTATCATTTAAACAAGAAGTAAAATAATTCCACACCATAACACCACCTAAATTAAATAAGAAAGCTGGTGTTTCACCCGTTTTAATTCCGGCTACATTATTAAAAATAATCGTAAAAATAACAGAAGTAAATAAAGGCTGAATCAAATACCACAATGGTCCTAAAATGGTTTGCTTATAAACCGTTACAACGTCGCGCTTTACAAACAACATTAGTAAATCTCGATAACGCCAAACTTCTTTAAGATTTAATGAGAAAAATTTGTCTTTTGGAGCAATCTCAAACAACCATTCTTCTTCTGAAGATTCAGTTTTATTCATGTAGTAATGTACTTTCTTTATTAACGTTTCAAAATTAAACTATTTTGGTTATGATACAAACTTATTGAATGGATAATAGCCAATTGATAATCAAATATTAATACAAATAGTTTAATTTTGCAGCAAATTCCAAATCATGTTATCGCTTTTCAAATCTAAGCCTAAATTAGCCGAATTAATTCCTTTAGGATATGTAGATATTCATTCTCATGTTTTACCAGGAATAGACGATGGAGCACAAAAAATTAAAGATTCTAAATTTTTATTAGAATCAATGATTGATTTTGGTTTTTCAAAAGTGATTACTACACCTCATACCATGAAAAACGTATGGGATAACACTACTGAAACGATAAAAAATGCGCATCATTTAGTTCAAGATGAATTACCTGAACTTTCTAAAAAAGTAGCTCTTAATTGTGCTTCGGAATATTTTTTAGATGAAAATTTAATGCAATTAGTTCAACAAGAAAAACTACTTACACTGAAAGACAATTTCATTCTAATTGAAATGTCGTATTTGAATGCACCCATTCAGTTATATGATTTTCTTTTTGAGCTGCAACTTAAAGGCTATCAATTGGTTTTAGCACATCCAGAGCGTTACAATTACTTTCATTGCAACAAAAAAGAATTTGCAAAACTAAAAAAAGCAGGGTGTTTATTTCAGTTAAATTTGTTAGCTACCGTAGGTTATTATGGAAAAAATGTTGCCGAAACTGCCGATTATCTTTTAAAAGAAAACTTGTATGATTTTGTGGGTTCTGATATTCATCATAAAAATCACGTAGCGGCTTTTCAAAATAAAGTGATCATTAAAAATCACAAAACCTTAGAGGAAACCATGACTAAAAATGTGTTTTTTAAATAAACATATAAGGCAAGTTCAACACTATTAAGTAGCATCTATTTTTTTCTAAACACATAGACACAATAGTTTTACTTTGTGTTGATTTTAGGCATTACACTTGACATAGCCGACATAGATTTGTTGACCACCAGGAACAGACAATGCTTACAATAGTTTTAAAAATCTCTTTTGCTTCTACAAAAAGCAAAACGCTTCGGTGTAGCTCTATTCAAAAGCATCTACTTCAAAAAAACTCTGTGTAGCTCTGTGTAAAAATTTATATCACAAACTTGAAACTATTTAAAAAAACGTTTCCAAAAAGATTTTTTTTCAACCTCAACTCCGTAGCCATATCCGTAACCGTAGCCATAACCGTAACCTTTTGTAGAATCGGTATCGTTAATTAATATTGACATATTAGGTAGTTTCTTTTCTTGATATAGTTTTTCAGGTAAAGTCAACATTCTTTTGTCTAAGTAATTTGCTCTGGTAACATATACAAAAGCATCTGCATATTTTGATATCAATAAAGTATCGGTTACTAAACTCACTGGCGCAGTATCTACGATGATGTAGTCAAACTCTTGCTTTAATTTTTCAAACAATTCACCTACTTTTTTACCCATAAGCAATTCGGCAGGATTTGGAGGAATCACACCTGCAGGCATAACATAAAAGTTAGAAAAACCTTCCACTTTTGTTAAAAAATCAGCACTGTTTTTATTGTCTTTAGACGCTAAATAATTGGTGACACCTACTTTAGGAACATCCAAATATTCTTCTAATTTAGGGTTTCTGATATCCAATCCTAATAACAAAACTTTCTTATCAGACAAGGCAATAGTGGAAGCCAAGTTTACCGAAATAAAGGTTTTTCCTTCTTTTGGAAAAGTTGATGTTAAGAAAATAGTCTTAGCAACTCCTTCTGGAACTTCATTAAGTAAGAACTCTAAATTTGTTCGTACAATTCGAAGTGCTTCAGCCGTACTTGTTCTGCTGCTGCTTGAAATGATAGCTTCATTTGAAACTGATTTTGGAACATCTCCAATAAAAGGCATTGTAGTAGCATGCTCAATATCTAATCGCGATTTAACTTTTGTATCTAATAATCTTCTGATGTAAAGAATTGCAAAAGGAATTAACAATCCTAAAAACAAACTTCCCAAATAAATAACTTGACGATTAGGCGAAACTGGATTTTTTGAAGCAATTGCCGCATCAATTACTTTAGCATTTGGAGCTGTTACTGCAAGCGAAATTTCGGTTTCTTCTCTTTTTTGCAACAGGTATAAATACAAAGCTTCTTTGATATTTTGCTTTCTATCGATATCTCTAAAAATCTTTTCTTGAGTAGGAATTTGAGAAATTTTTCCGCCTAAAATAGCATTTTGGCGTGCAATATCTTTCTTCTTAATTTTTAAATTGCTTTGCAACTGAAGTAAACTAGAAGCAACACTACTTTTTAACGTATTTATTTTAGCTTCTAAATTTAATACCAAACTGTTTTTTGGCCCAGCTGTTTTCAACAATTTATTGCGCTCTAAAACCAATTGATTGTATTGCGCTATAGAAGCACTTGCACCTTCCTCTGCTGGTAAAACATTAGCAGGAATTAACTCTGAAGAAGTATTCGAATTTAAGTACTCTAAAATACTGCTTACAACCTTTAATTGCGTTTCGGTTTCAATTTCTTTCTTTTCAAACTCGGTAGCATTTTCTAAAAATAATCCAGCCTCTGAAACAATATCTGTTACTTTATTATCTTTTTTAAACGACTCTACATCAGCTTCAACGCCTTTTAATTCATCACTGATGATACTTAGTCTTTGTTCTATAAATTTTGAGGTATTTTCAGCAATATATTTTTTGTCTGAAATAGCATCTTGGTTATAGTTTTTTACCAAAGTATTTAAAAAATCTTCTGCTTTAGGTCGAACAGGATCAACAAGGGTTAATTCGATAACACTAGTATTTTTTCCAAATGAACTCACTGTTAATCTCGATTTAAAACTTTCAACTAACGATTTTATTGGATAAACTTGAATAGCAATATTAAACTCCTCTTTCCAAAAATCAGCACCAGATTTCATTACGATAGCTTCAACTGCATCAATTTTAAACTTGGTTCCATACGAAAAGGTTCCTATTTTAACACCAGAAGCATCGTAAAAATCAAATCGGTTAGCATCTACAGAAGAAATTCGGAAATTATGGAATGTATTTAAAAAAGTTTCATTTGTTTTTGAAAAGAAAATTTGGATGGGACTTACTTTATACAATTCTTCCGATTTTACTCTTCCTAAATTCAAATAAGCGGTAGTAAGTTCTAAATCTTTAATAGTTGATGCAATTAAAGTTCTTGATTTGATTACTTCAATTTCATTATCAACATTACTTTTTACACCCGAGAGCAATCCCAAATCTGAAAAAGCAGACAATTCAGAAGCCATACTTCCTTTTCGATCATCTTTCACTAAAATAGTAGAGGTAGCTTTGTATTGTGGAATTGTGTAGCGCAAATACAAATAAGCAACTGTAAAGCAAACAAATACACCTACAACAAACCATTTCCAATGCGAAATGTAGTTTTCAATTTCTTCTTTTAAGTTAAAATTGCTAGATAAAGTTGGAGTATGTAATTCGCGTTTTTGCATCTTATTTTACAGTTAAAGCTATAATGGTAACAATCAAAGAAAGGGCTGAAATTCCTATAGTTAAATTAGGTCCGATAGCTGAAGAATTGATTCTGGTTTTATTAGGCTCAACATAAACCACATCGTTTTGAGACAAATAATATGCAGAAGAATTCAAAAAATCGGATTTTGTTAAATCGATTCGTTCCATAGTTTTGGTTCCATTCTTTTCACGAATTAATAAAACATTAGTTCTATTTCCGTAAATAGTTAAATCTCCAGACATTCCAATAGCTTCTAGCAATGTAATTCTTTCACTAGCAACCGAATAAGTTCCGGGTTTTTGAACTTCTCCTAAAACCGTTACTTTAAAATTTAAAATTCTGAAATTGATTACCGCATCACTAACATGATCTTTTAATAGCTCTTTTAATTTAGCTACTGCTTGCGTTTTTGTTAATCCGCCAAGAGCAATAGAACCTAATAATGGAAATTCAATTTTTCCTTCCTTATCCAAAATATAGGTTTGCATTCTTTGTGTTCCAATTGTATTCTCTGAATCACCTTGAACCGTTATAGCTTTCAAATTATAAGGCGCTGCAACTTCTGGATTCTCAGAAGAAACTACAATCATTACTACATCATCAGGTTGCAAAACAGGCTCATAAGAAACCAACTCTTTTGCATTAGAAGCGCCTTGTAAATACACCAATTCTTTTCTTGAAGCACAAGAAGTGGTTAAAAACAAAACGAATAACAGCGATAAAAGAGTGATTTTTACAAATTTCATAATCTAAATTTTATGCAAATATAAGGGACTTTACTAATAAGCAAAGAAATTAGTGGTCAAGACGCTCAAATTCAGAATTTTTACTCTTAAATTCAGGCACAATTTTCTTCATTAGCACAACGGTTTCCTCAGATTTCATTTCTTTAGCACTTTGAACTAATCGTTGTAATTGATTAAGAAAATCATCAAAATTAACAACACTTACTTCTTGTGCTATCATAATTTTTTCGTGGTGAGTTGGCAGTGTTTTAGCTACATCATTCAACAATTCTTCATATAATTTTTCACCAGGTCGTAAGCCTACTACTTCAATTTTAATATCTTCTTCTGGAGTAAATCCAGCTAAACGAATCATTTTATAAGCCAAATCAATTATTCGTACGGGTTCACCCATATCAAAAATATAAATTTCACCTCCGTTACCCATAGAACCTGCTTCTAACACTAATTGACAAGCTTCAGGAATGGTCATAAAATAACGAATAATATCAGGATGCGTTATGGTTATTGGACCTCCTTCTTGAATTTGCTTAGTAAACAACGGAACCACAGAACCATTAGAACCTAGTACATTTCCAAAACGAGTAGTAATAAATTTCGTTGATTCTAACTGCTTTGCTTGTGCATTCATAGACAACGATTGTACGTACATTTCTGCTATTCTCTTACTAGCTCCCATTACATTACTTGGGTTCACGGCTTTATCAGTAGAAACCATCACAAAGGAAGACACTTTGTATTTTAGAGCTAAATCGGCAATGATTTTTGTACCATAAACATTGGTTAAAACCGCTTGATACGGATTTAATTCCATTAACGGTACATGTTTATAAGCTGCCGCATGATAAATAACATCGGGTTGATGTGTTCCTATGATTTGCTCCATCATAAAAGCGTCTTTTATATCAGCAACAAAAGACAAATAGGGAATATTTTTTATTATAGGTTCAATCAACAATCCCAATTGATGCAAAGGCGTTTCTGCTTGATCAACAACTATTAATTTTGATGGTTTAAAATCTAAAACTTGTTGTACAATTTCACTTCCAATAGAACCTGCTGCACCCGTAACCATAATGGTTTTTCCGCTAATTTGACCCGAAATAATTTGATTGTGAAGCTCAATAGGTTGACGCTCTAACAAATCTTTAATATCAAATTGCTTAATGCTTTTAGTGATGTTTTTTTGATCTTCCCAATTTTTTACCGTTTGAGTTGATAGTACTTGATATTGGTGTTCTAAACAATCATCAACAATTTTCAATTGCTCACTTTTAGTTAAAGAAGAATCACTTAAAATAATTCCAGAAGCATTAAACTTTCTAATGATAACAGCAGCATTACCTTTAAAACCTACAATTGGCAAACCTAGAACTTGTTTGGTCTTATTTGCCGATGTTTTTTCGATAAAAGCAACTACTTTGAATCGCTTTGGTTGTTCAGAATTTAAAGCTTTAGCTAAAGCAAAGGCATTGGCATCTACTCCAAAAACTACAATTTTTTTAATTTTATCTATATTTTCTAATTCGATATACGTTTCAAATAAAAACTTAACAACGATTCGGAAAAGAAATAAAAGTACAAACGAAATTACACTGTGAATAAACAATTCGGGCAGCAAGAAAATCTTAGTACCATGAATAAAATAATGAGTATAATTTAAAACTACTAATGAGAAAAAAGCAAATGAAGTAGCCAATAATAATCGCATGCCATCAATAAAACTAGAATGTCTTATAATTCCAGCATAAGTTCTAAAAGCGAAGAAAAAAAAGGCATAAGTAAAAATGGTAATTACATAACGAATAGAAACCGAATAAGTATCAAAGTACTTATACGTTAAATTAGTTACAATAAAATAGGTAACCAAGCTAGCAAATAAAACAATAATAATATCAATACAAAAGATAACCCATCTTGGTAAATAGGCTAAATTACTAAATCGATTTTCAAAAAAATCTTTGGCTATGTTTTGAATAACCGATTTTTTTGAAGAATTATTCTGATTATTTGACACTTAAAAATTGTTTAACAGATTGGGGGGCTACAAAAATACAACAACTTATTAAAGTTAGAATCGTTTATGCATTTTCTTTTTGCTTTTTAAAAAAATCTTCAAGAACCGAAATTATTCTTTCCCATTGATTATCAGATAAGTTAGATCCTGAAGGCAAGCACAATCCTTTCTCAAATAAATCGGCAGCAACCGAACGACCATAATATGGATAAGATGCAAAAACAGGTTGTAAATGCATTGGTTTCCATAAAGGACGTGTTTCTATATTTTGAGATTCAAACTTTAATCGTAAGGCTTCTCTTTCTTCAAAAGAATCTAACAGAATAGCCGTTAACCAATGATTAGAAATAAAATCAGCCGATGGCTCTTTAAAAACAGTTACACTTGGAATTGCTTTAAAAAAATCTTGATAACGTTGATTCCATTTTCTTCTTAAAGTTACATGATGCTCTAAAACTTCCATTTGCCCACGACCAATTCCTGCAGCAATATTACTTAATCGATAATTATAACCAATTTCACTATGTTGATAATGTGGAGCAGCATCTCTTGCTTGAGTGGCTAAAAATATGGCCTTATCTTTCAAAGCATTCGACTTTGTTACCAAAGCACCGCCGCCAGAAGTAGTTATAATTTTATTTCCATTAAACGATAAGGCTGCCATCGTACCAAATGTGCCACACTTTTGTCCTTTGTATGAACTTCCTAATGCTTCGGCACTATCTTCTAAAATAGGAATTTCATAACGATTAGCAATTGCTAGTATTTCATCCATTTTTGCTGGCATTCCATACAAATGAACGGGAATAATTGCTTTTGGCTTTTTCCCTTTTGCAATTCTATCTTGAATAGCTTCTTCTAATGCAATTGGACACATATTCCAAGTATCCAATTCGCTATCTATAAAAACAGGAGTTGCACCTAAATAAACAATTGGATTAGCAGAAGCAGAAAAAGTCATCGATTGACAAATCACCTCATCACCTGCTTTTACTCCTAACAAAATAAGACCTAAATGCAAAGCAGCAGTCCCTGAACTCAAAGCAGCAACTTGAACATTGTTATCCAAAAAGTCAACCAAATCATTTTCAAAACCAGTTACATTTGGACCTAAAGGTGCTACCCAGTTGCTATCAAAAGCCTCTTGTACATATTTTTGTTCCGTTCCTCCCATGTGAGGAGAAGAAAGCCAAATTTTCTCTTCCATTTTAATTCTCTTGATATTTAATAATTCGTGCTGGAACACCAACTACAACAGCATTGTCTGGTACATCTTGCAAAACTACTGTTCCTGCTCCAATACTTACATTTTTCCCAATTTTAACATTGGGTATAACAGTGGCTCCAATACCTACTAATGTTTTTTCTCCAACTGTAACATTTCCACCCAAACAAGCATTTGGAGCTACATGAACATAATCTTCTAATTTACAATCATGCTCTACAATTGCTCCTGTATTGATGATACAATGATTTCCAATTATAGCATCTGGATTTACAACTGCAGCTGCCATAATTTGAGTTCCGGGTCCAATCTTGGCAAATTTGGACACAATAGCATTGGGATGAATGGTCATAATAAAATTGGTATCTAATGTGGTAACTATTTTTTTTCGAATGGCATTATCGCCAATGGCAACAATACAATTTCGAGCTTGTAATTTTCTTCTATTAAAATTTTTCTTGATAGGAATTTCAAACAGCGAATCCGATTGAGGTGCATCATCTAAAATTCCTTTGATAACATATTTATTTTCCGATAAAAGCACGTCTAAAACCACTTTTCCGTGTCCTCCAGCTCCAAAAACATAAACTGAAGTAGTACCACTAAAAGGCTCTATCGTTGCTGAATTTTGAGCATTTATTCCTTCTTTGATAAGAATTTTTTTTACTGTTTTCAAAAGGATTTTTAAATCCAAACCAAAAGAAATATGTTCTACATAAAACACATCCAATTCAAATTTGGTCTCCCAATCAATTGCATTTCGCCCATTGATTTGTGCCCAACCTGTAATCCCCGGTTTTACTTCGTGACGACGATTTTGATAAGGCGAATACAAATGCATATATTGTGTTAATAAAGGTCTTGGACCCACCAAACTCATATCACCTTTTAAAACATTGAGCAACTGTGGAATTTCGTCCAATGATGTTTTTCTAACAAAACGTCCAACGGCAGTTAATCGTTCTGCATCGGATAACAAATTCCCTTTTTTATCTTTTCTATCATTCATGGTTTTAAACTTAATAATGCTAAAAATGGCACCATTAAATCCTGGTCTTCTTTGAATAAAAAAAGGTTTGCCCTGATTGGCAAAAAACAACAAAATGGTAATGCATAAAAACACGGGCAGAAGCAGGATAAATCCAACCAATGCCAGAATAAAATCTAATATGGGTTTTACTATGTTTTTATACATTATTTTAAAATATCTTTATAAAAGGTAAGCCATTGCAACGAAATTTCATCTGCTGAAAAATGCTCCAATACATATTGTCTTCCGTTTTTACCTAAAACTGTTCTTGTCTCTTCGTTTTGAACCAACAATTTCATTTGATTATAAAGTTGGTCTACATTTTTAACTTCATGACGTAACCCAGTTTTATTTTCGATAATAGTTTCTGCTAAACCATAGGTATCGCTACAAATTATTGGTAATTCTAATAACGAAGCTTCTATAACACTTGTCCCAAAACCTTCTCTATAACTTGGTAAACAAAACACATCTGCAGCTTGTAAAACTTCTTGTGGCTTTGGAGTAGGACCAAAATAAATGATGTTTTCTGTTTGAATTTGACGAATTTTCTCTTGCATATTTTCTTCATCAAATCCGATTAAAAGCAATTTCACATTCGGAAAATCTGCATGTAACTTTTGAAATGCTTTTGCTAAATCTAAAATACCCTTATCGGTATTCATTCTACCAAGAAAAGCAAATACAATATCATTATTTTGAAAGTTCAGTTGAGCGCGATACAAATTTCTAATTTCTGAAGAAGGATTGAACTTTTGCACATCTACTCCACTTATAGAACCTTTACCTAAAACTTTAGAATTTTTATCGGTTATAATTTTATTGGTAATCAAAAATTGGCGTTGCGACTGACCATCGACCAAAATATGAGTCGTAAACCAAACCAACAGTCGGTCTAAAAACTTTAAAAATTGCTTTTTAAAACCTGATTGCGTGTGCCAAACTTGTCCAGTAAAAATATGTATTCGAATAGGAATTCTAGACAACCAAGCAGCCGTCATAGCTAACAAACCTGCTTTTGGCGTAACGGAATGAACCACATGAAACGATTCTTTTTTAAAGAAAAAATACAACTGAATTAAAGCTAAGAAATCTTTTAAAGGATTGATGCTTCTGTGAATTGCAATATGTTTGGTGTTTTTTACAAACGGAACTTCAAAATCAGCTTGTGTTTCAAAATTAGCTACTAAAGTAATATCAAACTCTTTTGAAAGGTATTCAAAATGTTTAATTAAAAATGCTTTGGCAGTAATGGGTGCCGAAACTACAAAACAGATTTTTTTCTTCATTAACTTTTTCTATTCAAAAATCGGTACAAAGGTAAAGCTAATTTTAAAAGTAAAGAATGCTTTAAGAATAAGATTCGAAATAGATTTTTAGAACGATCAAACAGTTTATGATTTACAAAAAACAACTTTTTAGTTTTTAAATCTTCCATTTTTAAATGAATCGTTTGATAATCTGAGTTGTTCTTAATCATTTGAACAATTAAAGTAGCCGATAAAAAAACCAAACGCTCTTTAAAAAAAGCATCTTGATTGGCAGATTTTGAATACAATTGATTGGTGATCACCATAACGTGTTCAATATCGTTTTGCATTTTTTCTTTTTTAGCAAGACTAACATTTCGAGTAATCGAATTGGGTGTTTGCAAAAATTGCCCAACAATGGTTTCAACTGCTAACATTCGTTTCGCTTGAAGAAAAACACGGGTGTTGAATTCAAAATCTTCGATATAAAGCTGTTCTTCAAAAAAAAGTTGATTGTTTCGTAAAAAATCTGTGCTATATAATTTATTACAAGCCGAATTGGCATAACGAACCTTTTGATAATAGTCCATTCCTTCAAAAACCAAATTGTTTGAAGAATTAGAAAGTGTATAACAAACGGCTCCATTTTCTAAAACGCCTTGAGCTCCAAATTCTAAAACCTCAAGTTGGGTTGCAATTGCTTTATTTACAATTTGACTTAATGTATTAGGAACCAAATAATCATCTGCATCTAAGAAAAGTAAAAAAGTTCCTTTTGCATTTAAGATTCCTGTATTTCTGGCACCGCCAAGCCCTTTATTTTTTTGGGATATAACTTTTAAATTAGCAACATCTTGAAAGTACGACTTTATGGTTTTCACACTATCATCGGGTGATTCATCATCAACAATAATAATTTCATAAGCAGAAGCTTCCAAATCATTTTGAATGACAGAATTAATGCAACGAATTACATATTTTTCAACATTATAAACCGGGATAATGACACTTAATTTCATTTTACTTAACTAGAATTACGTTAAAAATATAAGTAAACATGAAATACAGCAATAATACGGCACCAACCATTCGATGATGTTGTTTAAAAAGTTGCTCTTTTAATATGGGATAAAAAATGATAATAGCTAGCATGAACCATGACAAATATGCAAATCTATTGGTAAAATTAGCTCTAATTACTAAAACCCAAAACGCATTAGTTATCAAATACATATTAAAAAGTTGCTCATACAACTTATCTGAAAAGTTCTTTTTGAATAGGTAATACCAACCCGCGAAAACTCCAGTGGCACTATAAATTAAGAAATCCCAACGAAATCCTGTTTTTGTTATGGCTTCATCTATTTCATCTGTAAAATACTGCTCAAATCTTCTATCGTTTATTCCTAACGATTCTATATATTCCACAAAAAAGTTACCTACTACTAGTGAAACTAAAATGGTAGTTAACCAAATAAAAATATAGGTTTGCGATTTGGTATAAAAACTTGAAACTATAAATGCAAAAACGGGTAAAACCATGGTTTTATGGAAAGAAATTGCAACTAGTAACAAGGCATATAAAACTATTTTCTTGTCTTTAAAAGCTAATGCTAATAAAAAAAGAGACGTTGCTAATCCGTTTCTAATTCCATTTGTACCATAAGCCCAAAAAGAGAAGGAAACCACTAAAGCAAAAAACGCATAAAACCAATACTCTTTAAACCATTTAATAGAGAGAATATAAAGTGGAATGATATAAATTAAAGCACAAGTAAAAAAGAATACCTCAACAGACATTACTTTTGTGCAAAATTCTAAAAACCAATAAAATCCATAATCTTCGGTTACTTCTAAGGGATTTCCATCTAAATACCGCTCAAAGGAATAGGCATACATGGTCATGTCTACAAAAACACTGTGAATAGGTCTAAAACCCATGTAAAGCAGAACAAAAACCAAAGACAAATAACCAAAAATTTTTAAAAATCGTGTATTTCTTGCATCATCAATTTCTAAAATAACAGCGTGTAACAAAATGCCTATCAAAAAAACCAATAAAATTTGATAGTAAAAAAAGGTGTAGTGTTCTATTGGTATGAAATCAAACATTTATGATAATAGCTGTTGTTTCAAAGGTAAATATTTTTCCATCAAATTTTTATATACAGTTGTATTTGATGAATTTAAGCTTTCAAAAGCTTCGTCAATACTTTCTAAATCGAAATTCTTAATTAAAATTATCGGTGCTTGCTCTTTTATCCATTCGTATGAAGCACTAATTTTATGGTTGTTATTTAAGAAAACCAAACAAGGTGTATTTGTTATGTAAGAAAAAATCATTCCGTGTAATCTATCTGTAATTACAAGCTCTGAAGATTTGTATTGATTCCAAATTTTGTTTAATTCTTCATCTAATTGTTGCTCAGATAAATTCCCTTTATTAATATGAGTATCATAAAATGAAACATTAGAAAAAGTTTCTTTTGCCCAATTAATTAACGATTCATTCTGTTCAGAAGTTAATAATTTTTCGTCATCTGCTCTTAAACTTAATGTAACTCCATTGCGTGTGATTTGAGGTTGCGATTTATCTAAACTCAACACAATATCTGGTGTTAAAAACACTTTCACTTTTGGAAAATGACGTTGCATTAATTCAAAAGATTGCTGTTCTCTAACAAAGAAACTCAAGTTAGAATGTTTACTGTAGACAGAAATTGCTTTTTTTAGACTTTTTTTCCCTTTAGGAGAATTTGAAAAATCAAAAGTTTGTGGAAACGAAATAATTTTATTGTTTGGAAAAGACGCAATAACTAACTGACGTAAAGTTTCTATTTGATCATACAAATCTCCAAAATTTCCACCACCAACAGTTGTAATACAATCTGACGGATTCAAAATAGATTTTGCAAAGACAATTCCCTCAATAGTTTTATTTATTGGAATAAGAACTACTTTATGATTGGGCAACGTGTTTTGAATAAATTTTTCTTGTGCATAAGTAATGGCTACATCGCCAAGATTACTATAATTTGCCGCTAAAAAAATAAAAACTTTTGAATCTTCATTCTTTAAGTTTTGAGACGAGAAAATGGTCGCACTTTTAAACTTTTGTAAAAAAAGAAGTATTCTAATTTTTAAATAGTAAGGAATGTATTTCTTTAAAAACATTTATTTGATGATTTTTAAAATCAGGTACAAAAGTAAAGCTCTTTTTTGTGAAATAATAGTTTTATAAACAGAATCCAGTTTACTATTTGGCTTGTAAAACGGTATTAATCTTTGTGTTTCGGGATGTACAATCATGGTTTTTAAATGATTGTACTTTTGATTTTCAGTTAAATTATTTTTAAATGCAAACAAATTATTAGCACAATATCGAATTCCTAAAAGCAAACTATTCGCCAGTAATTCATTAGAATGATTAATTTCCCACTTATTAAAGAACTTTTTTAAACATTCATTCTTTTTCAAATACAAGTCAAATGAATTGGAATGAAATGTTTTTATCAATGTTGTAGTAGGTCTATTTGCGTAATGATACAGCGGTTTATTTATAAAATGAATGCTATTTACTGAAGAAAAAACGGGTGCATTAAACAAAATATCTTCAACAAGGGAAACTCCTTTTTCAAATTTAAAATTATGTTCCTTTAAAAAATCGATTGCGTAAAATTTATTCCAAGCATAACCTAATAATCCAATAGTATTATTGGTTACAGTTGTATTTTTATTTTCAATATTTATTACTTCACTTTCATGAATAATTGATTCGGAAGAAATAAGATTTCCGCTTTTATCTTCTGTATCTAAAAAATAGCCAAAAACAACAACAGGTACATTTTCTTTCTCTATTTTATCAATGCATAAAGTCAATAAATCTGATTCAATGAAATCATCGCTATCCATAAAATAAACATAATCACCTTGCGCTCTTTCTAATCCAAAATTACGAGCATCAGACAAACCTCCATTTTCCTTATGAAAAATTTTCAATCTGGAATCTGAAGTATATTTTTCAATTTTTTGAATGCTGTTATCTTTTGTTCCATCATTAATGATTAACAATTCGAAATTTGTATAGGTTTGCTGAAGAACACTCAAAACAGCCTTTTCAATGTAATTTTCTACATTGTAAACGGGCATAATAATGGAAATTAGTTTTGTGTTCATCATTAAATCGTATCAAATAAATGTTCAACAGAACGTGTTGAATTTTGAGCTTTTAAATATACAGCCCTCTCTTTTGCCTTTAGTTTTAATAGATTTAATTCCTCTGATTTGGTTATTAATTCTATCAATCCTTTATGTAAACCTTCTGTTGTATTTGGAACTATTTTACCAAACTTTCCATTGTCTAAAATTTCGTTCATTCCTGGACAATCTGTTGTTAAAACTGGAATTTCTAGCGCTAATGCTTCAATTATTGCAGAGTTATATCCTTCGGTAAAAGAAGAGCAAACGTACAAATCTGCTTTAGCCAAATAAGGGTACGGATTTTCTTTAAACCCTAACAACTGCACATAATTCTCAAGATTTTCTTTTTTAATGGTTGCATTTAATTTTGAAGCTAATTCACCATCACCAATTAGATGCAATTTGAATTTAATATCTGTTGAAGAAGCTACTCGTTTTACAATTTGAATCAATCGCTCATAACCTTTCACTTCAATGAGTCGGCCAATAGAGACAATATTTAGGGTTTTACTATCAAATTCGATATCAAAACTCACTTCTTGCGCTTTTTGCTCAATAAAACTAAAGTCAATCGTATTTTCAATAACAAGTGTTTTATTTTCTAATTGAGGAAAAATATGCAACAAAGAATTTTTAACCTCTTGAGAAACGCAAACAATATGATTAAATGACTGATACGCATTTTTAGTTTCTTCAAAAGTTCTAAAAGTTCTGGATAGTAATTCGGGAGTTGCTTTCGTATGTAACCAAGCTATTTTTTTTACTTTTGGATTGGTGATTCCCGATAAAATTCGAGTAGGAACATGTTCTAAATAAGCAACTACAATATCATAATCATTGACTTTTAATCTATTTGCCAAAAACGAAGCCGGAATTATTTTTTGCAAAACAGAATAACCTCTAAACACTTTTGAAAACCAATAAAAATGTTTGATAACTGGATGCAATAGCTTTTTATTGATTCCTTCTTTAAAAATAGTGAATAACGTTACCTGATACTTATCTTTAGGCAAAGCATTAACGAGATGAACCAAAACACGTTCGGCTCCTCCGCCTTTTAAGTCGGGATGAATAAATAATATTTTTTTTAACGCATCCATTTCTTCAAATACTTATTGTAAACAATTTGCAATTCTGATTGTAACAAAAAACAACTGATTACAAGTGCTACTAAAGGTAGCCAAAAAATTCCGTAAGGTAATTCCAAAAACATTATTACAGATAAAACCATAAAAACACCAAATAAAACAAAAAATGTAGCAAATGGAAATACTATTTTAATATACTTTTTGGTCTCAAAAAATCGGAAAAGAAATAAGAAAAAATAACCAAAAAATATTGCTATTGCTGCTCCTAACAATTCTAAAACTGGGATAAGAAAATACGAAAGTATTAATACAATTATCCCACTTATTAAGCTGCTTAAAAAAATACTTTTTGTTTTTTTTGCACCTAAATAAATAGTTCCATAAAAACCACTTAATGCGTTAAATAAGATAGCCAACAATAAAACAGAGGTGTAGCGCCATGAATCATAAAACGTTATATCAACAAAATAAGTTAAAAACAACTGATTAATACACAATAAGTTAATAGAAATTACAAATAAATACTTTATATACTTTTTAAAAATGGTACTGTAATAATCATCTTTATCTTCTCTGTTATAATTTTCAATTGCTTTTTCTTGCCATGCCAAATAAAATACATTTACAAGTAACAAAACAATAGTAGGAAACTTAAATGCAATGGCAAAAATACCGTTTGAAGCCACTCCTAAAAAAAGAACAATCAAATAGCGATTTGCTGAAGATATTGCCCACCAAGACAAACTATTTGGCACTAACGGTATAGAATAATAGAGTAATTCTTTTGCGACCTGAAAACTATAATATTTACCGTGAATATAGCCAAACACTTTATTTCTAAACACAATAAATACAGTTGAAAAAAAAGCTGCAATAATATTAGAATAAAGTAATCCTTCTATTTTTTTATCGTAAAAAAATAAAAAAAGAATGGCAAGAAATACATATAAAAAAGTATAAAAAACACTAGACAAAACATATCCTTTATTGTCTGCAATAGCCCTTTGAAATTGTTGAAATAGTAAGAAAAAAGACTGAAATCCTAATAAAAACAAAAGCTCTTTATAAAATAAAAATGGATAGAAGTTTTGGAAAATTAAAACCCCAACAATCGCTATAAAAATAGAAATTAGCAAAATAAAACTCGAAGTTGTTAATACCCTTGCTTTATTTTCAAACTGATTATTTTCTATTAACCATCTTAAAACAGCATCAGTTAATTGAAGTGTTACTATAGGAGTTAATAAACTAATGGTTGTTAAAAACAAATCAAAAACGCCTACATCTTCTCTTGAAAGATAAAATGTAGTAAAAAAAACCAAAATGAAGCTAAGCCCTTTTGAGGCTAAATTCCCAATGGAGTATAACAGTGTGTTTTTTAATAAACTATTTGATTTGGTTTCCAAAATTAGATTTTTACAATCTTCCGTCAACAGCGTTTTGTAAAATACCTTTTACATCATAAACTACACCATTTGGATTAAGTAGTTTAGCAATATCTAAAGATAAAAACTCTTTGTGAGCCACACCTAAAACAACCGCATCATATTTTGTTGTAGCATCAAGTGTTGTATGACAAGTTAAACCATATTCATGTTGCACCTCATCGGAATTTGCCCAAGGATCATGAATCGTAACTTTTGTACTATATTCTTCTAACGATTTTACAACATCTACAATTTTGGTATTGCGAACATCAGGACAGTTTTCTTTAAAAGTGAATCCTAGCATTAAAATAGTTGCGCCATTTACTTTGATATTTTTACGAATTAAAGTCTTCACTACTTGCGAAGCCACGTATTCGCCCATACTGTCATTCATTCGACGACCCGCTAAAATAATTTCAGGATGATAACCTACTTCTAAAGCTTTTTGAGCTAAATAATAAGGATCAACACCTATACAATGTCCTCCAACCAAACCAGGTTTGAAGGGTAAAAAGTTCCATTTAGTTCCAGCCGCAGTTAAAACATCGTGCGTATTAATTCCTAATAAATTAAAAATTTTAGCTAATTCATTCACAAAAGCAATATTAATATCACGTTGCGAATTTTCGATAACTTTTGCTGCTTCCGCTACTTTAATGGTTGGTGCTAAATGCGTTCCTGCCGTTATAACGCTGTTATATAAAGCATCAACTTTTTTACCAATTTCTGGAGTAGAACCTGCAGTAACTTTTAATATTTTTTCAACTGTATGCTCTTTATCACCTGGATTAATTCGTTCTGGCGAATATCCTGCAAAAAAATCTACATTGAATTTTAATCCAGATATTTTTTCTAAAACAGGTACGCATTCTTCTTCTGTAACTCCAGGATAAACGGTAGATTCATAAATTACAACATCACCTTTCTTAAGCACTTTTCCAACAGTTTCACTTGCTTTGTAAAGCGGTGTCAAATCAGGCTTGTTATGTTTATCAACAGGTGTTGGAACCGTAACAATAAAATAATTGCAATCAGAAATATCCTCCAATTTATTAGAACAATACAACCCTTTTTCAGAAGTAGATTGAGATACTAAAACGGATTTTAGTAAATCTTCTTCTACTTCTAACGTTACATCTATTCCTTGATTTAATTCGGATATACGTTGCTGATTAATATCAAATCCTACTACTGAAAATTTGGTAGCAAAAAGTCGTGCCAATGGCAAGCCAACATATCCTAATCCTATAATTGCAATTTTTTCGCTCATTATCTTGATCCAATTCCTTGGTAAATAAATCCTATTTTTTCTAACTCTTCTTTATTCAATATATTTCTTCCATCGAAAACAAAAGCTGGTTTTAACATATTGTCATATATTTTTTGCCAATCGTATGTTTTAAACTCGTCCCATTCTGTTAATACGGCAATAGCGTGAGCATCTTTACAAGCATCATATGCATTATCAACCGTTTGAACTCCTTTATTATTAGCTTCTTCTGAACGCGTTTCTAAGTAATTCAAATCAAATTGAATTTGCGCTGAATCTACTTTAGGATCATAAACAGTAACTGTTGCTTGTTCACTTAACAAATCATCAGCCACAAAGATAGCCGCAGATTCTCTGGTATCATTAGTATCCTTTTTAAAAGCCCAACCCAAGAATGCAATCTTTTTACCAGAAACCGTATTATATAATGTTTTGATTATGTTTTTTGCAAAGCGACGTTTTTGATGATCGTTCATAATAACCACTTGTTCCCAATAATCGGCTACTTCATTTAAACCATATGATTTAGCGATGTAAACCAAGTTTAAAATGTCTTTTTGAAAACATGAACCTCCAAAACCTACAGAAGCCTTTAAGAATTTAGGTCCAATTCTACTATCTAAACCAATTGCTTTTGCAACTTCGTTAACATCTGCACCTGTTTTTTCACACAATTCACTCAAGGCATTAATTGAAGAAACACGCTGTGCTAAAAATGCATTAGCTGTTAATTTTGATAATTCAGAAGACCAAACATTTGTCGTTAAAATTTTGTCATTTGGAACCCAATTAGCGTAAATATCTACCAATTGTTGAATTGCTTTTTGACCTTCAGGAGTTGTGTCTCCACCAATTAAAACTCGGTCTGGCGCAAATAAATCTTCAACTGCTGTTCCTTCTGCTAAAAATTCTGGATTAGACAAAATTTGAAATTGAACACCATTTCCAGTATTGTCTAAAATATCTTTAATAGCACTTGCCGTTCTTACAGGCAAAGTTGATTTTTCAACAACAATTTTATCGTTTTTAGCAACACGCGCAATTTGACGAGCACATAATTCTATATATTTTAAATCGGCAGCCATACCTTTACCAACACCATACGTTTTAGTTGGCGTATTTACCGATATAAAAATCATATCTGCTTCATCGATTGCTTTATCCACTTCGGTTGAAAAGAATAAATTTCTTCCACGAGCTTCTGCCACAACATCACTTAATCCTGGCTCATAAATAGGAATATTATTTACGTCTTTATCGTTCCAAGCTGCAATTCTTTTTTCATTTAAATCAACAACCGTAACTTTAATATGCGGACACTTTTGAGCAATCACCGCCATTGTTGGTCCGCCAACATATCCTGCACCGATACAACAGATATTTTTAATCATTGTATTATCTTTTATTTTTTTAAATTGTTCCAATACCATTTTACCGCCTCTTTTAAACCCTCTCTCATAGAAAATTTTGGTTGGTAATTTAGTAGTTTATTTGCTTTTTCTATACTTGCTAGTGAATGTGGAATATCTCCCACTCTATTTTCTCCGTGAATAATAGGAACATTAGCAATTTCATAATCATATTCTGATAAGAATTCTTTCAATGCATTAACTAATTCATTTAAAGTAGTTCTTTCACCAAAAGCAGTATTATAAACTGTGTTTATTGCCTCTGGGTTTTCGGTTAACATTGCCAATTCGTTCATTTGAATTACATTATCAATGTAAGTAAAATCGCGAGAAAATTCTCCATCACCATTTATTACAGGGCTCTCGTGATTTAAAAATTGGGCTACAAATTTAGGAATTACTGCTGCATAAGCACCATTTGGATCTTGATTTCTTCCAAAAACATTAAAATAGCGCAAACCAATAGTTTCAATTCCGTAAGTTTTACTGAATACATCAGCATACAATTCGTTAACATATTTGGTTACTGCATAAGGCGATAGTGGTTTTCCAATAATATGTTCTACTTTTGGCAAAGCTTCAGAATCTCCATAAGTAGAAGAGCTTGCCGCATAAATAAAGCGCTTTATATTAGCGTTTCTTGAAGCCATTAACATATTTAAAAATCCAGCAACGTTTACTTCATTTGAAGTAATTGGATCATTAATTGAACGAGGAACACTTCCTAAAGCAGCTTGATGCAATACAAAATCAATTCCGGTAACAGCAGCTTCGCAAGTTTTAAAATCTCTGACATCACCTTCTATTAATGTAAATTTAGGATTTGAATGAAAATTTTCAATGTTATGACGATAACCCGTTGAGAAATTATCTAAACATATAACTTCATTATTTTCTAGAAAATAAGCACAAAGATTGGATCCGATAAAACCCGCACCTCCAGTAATAAGTATTCTTTTATTTGAAATCTTTGTCATGTAATTTGCCTAAGCAGTTTAGCTGTTCTTTTTGAACTTATCTAGTATTTTTCTCCAACCTTTTACAGGTTTAACTTCATCATGATAAGCTTCGCCATAGGCTCCGTAGCCGTAGCCATAACCGTAGCCATAGCCATAACCATATTTTGCTTTGTTTTGGAAACCATTAAATACAATACTTATATTATGTAACTCACCTCTTTTATGCTTGTCATTTACAACACTTAACATTCCTTTTTTAGTAAAACCTTGTCGCGTAACATAAAGTGTTGCATCACAAAAATGAGCTAATTCTAAAGCATCTGACACTAATCCTACTGGAGGAGTATCTAAAACGATATAGTCGTATTTTGTTTTTAATTCTTCAATCATTTCTGCCATTGCTTCACTCATTAATAATTCGGAAGGATTTGGAGGAATTGGTCCAGATGGAATTACATCTAAATTAGGAATATGTGTTTTTTGAATTACCTCATCAATAGTTTTTTGACCGATTAGATAATTTACAACACCCGTGATATTATCAATGTTAAAATCACCAAAAATTCTTGGTTTTCTTAAATCTAAACCTACAATTACCGTTTTTTTATCGCTTAGAGCAAATACCGTTGCTAAATTTATAGAACAAAATGTTTTTCCTTCACCACTTACAGAAGATGTAAGCATCAAGATTTTTGCTCCTTCTTTTTGCTGTTTCTTATACATGAACTGCAACGAAGAACGAATTGCTCTGAATGATTCTGCCAAAGGAGATTTAGGCTTCTCAAAAACAGATAAATTATTTTCAGTGTTTTTCTTTCCAACAACTCCAATTAATGGAATTCGAGTTAATTTTTGAATATCATCTGTTGTATTGATACTATTATCTAAAAGTGTAATTACAAACACAACTAATAAAGGAATCAAGAAACCTAACATTGCTGCTAAAATGTAATTTATGCTCGTTTTAGGTCCTCTCAAACCACCACCAACATCTTTAGCTGGATCTAGAAAATTAATATCGGATATATTAGCAGCTTTTACAATCTCAGCTTCACTTCTTTTCTCTAAAAAGGTGCTATAAATTTTATCTTTTAGATTGTACTTTCTAGTAATTTTGATGTGCTCTTGTTTGTTCTCTGGCAATAAACTAGCTTCGCCTTCAGCTCTTGCAATATTTTTATTAATAAGAGACAAATCTAAAGTTAAAGCACTTTTAGCACTTGAAATATTTTCTAATAATACTTTTTTCACCGATTCCATTTCAACATCAAAATCAGAGAACAATTTTTTGTTTTTAACCGAATAAGACATATTTGCTCTCTCAGCAGATAATTGAATTAATTTGGCTACGTTTCCAATGATGTTTGGATCATCAATACCAGCAACTGTTGGCGCAGGAAGTTTAGAATAATCGGTTGTT
>NZ_JAKLJH010000216.1 GCF_023151265.1 Flavobacterium sp. | reverse complement strand
AAGTAAAAATGAGCAAGCATTAGATGGGTATAACATCAAAAAAAATCCAGGTTGGTATTATTTGATGTTCGCTGAGACAGGCATTTTCACTGGAGGATGCGAGGGTGAAGGAAAAAGCTCTGGCAAATTTTTTCCCGGAGATTGGGAAAGAATACATTTGGGAATTAGCTCCAAGTGAATATGGAAGTCAAACTTATTTTTCCGTATTAAATGGGAGTAAAACTGTAAAAGTTAAATATCGGGTATTAACAGACGATTGCAAATTTTCTATAAGATACCCAACTCTTTGCAATGGATTTCTTGATGTTGCCAATACATCAAACTGTAAGGATGAAAAGAACCAAAGCTTGCAAGGGAGTCAAATCGAACAATCGCTTGGGGTAGTGTCATGTGTGTTTTCATCAAACCATTCATCTGCTACAAGTATATCAGGCAATCATCAGAAATATAATATAGCTACTACAAATTGTAAATTATTATTTTCGATAGAATATCAGTAGAGGAGTTTAATGGATATGAAAATTAAAATTATTTATTTAATATTATTATTTTCAGCCCAAATCGAGTTAGTCAGTGAAGAAAGTAGAGACTGGAATTTTGAACGTCCTTCTGGTTCAGATAAGTTTGAAATTAGAAATTGTAACACAGCCGGAGCTTATAGCGATTTCCTTACCCGCATCACATTTTACGGGGATAGCCGTTTGGATTATGCTGATGACCCTATGACAGGTGGGAAGAATCTACTCTGGTATATAAACAATGGAATTGATGGAAGTGATTCGTATAACCTACCAAATTTTGGAATTCAAAACAATCTGTGGGCGAGAAAAATATGAGATACGTCAGGCAATACATATTTCTTCTTGTGATTCTTGCAATTGCTATTTCCTGTGGACATGATGAGCAAAACTCAAAAGTAAAAAAAGAGGTCGATCTATTCGTCTTTTTAACTTCCTTCGGGATTTTAGCTGGTGTTCCAATTGGATGCGAGGGACAGGTAAAAGGTCAGGCAGATTTTATTCCAGAGCCCGGAATGGAGATGACAATTGAGCTTAATGGCCTTGTTTCTAGAGCCTTTCGCTTGCAAAATATACAAAATAAAAATGTAAATATAACCTATATACCAATAGATGCAAACTGTATTTTTCATCATTATGGATACGACTTTTGTAATGGTCTTTTCAAAACATTTCCAACATCCATAAAATGTTTTAATGCGAACCAATCAGATTTTAATAATTCAGATTTTATAAATTTTACGATGGCTGATGGCCCAAAAACTTGTAAAATAGACTTAACCAATATTCCTACAACTATCGGAGTATTCCATATTGGCATCAACTATAAATCACCAGCTACTAAATGTAAAATTTCAGTTTTAATTCAATATGAATAAGGAGCTAATTTAAATGCTTAGAATTATATTTTTAATTTTATCCCCCATATTTTTGTTATCTGCCGAAGCTATTCCCGGAAAAAATAACTTTGATTACGAGCGTCCTGCCGGTGATATTTCCGAAAAAGGATGTAACACTTTATCTCAATACTCCTCCGATCTAACCCGTATCACATTTTACGGGGATAGCCGTTTAGACTATGCTGATGACCCTGTGACAGGTGGAAAAAATCTACTCTGGTATATAAACAATGGAATTGATGGAAGTGATTCGTCTAACGTACCAAATTTTGGAATTCAAAATTTTGGGCAAAGCACTTGGCGAACCGACCAAGTAAATGAACATCTATCTAAATGCATTAATAATGAAAATTACAAAACTTCTAAGCGTTTCGTTGTCAACATCGGTGGAAACGATTGGTTTATATCTTCTACATTCATCATCGCTAATCCGTGGATTGCAGTTGGAACTGCACTTTGGGTAGAGAATAATGTGAGGGGAATTGTAGGGAAGCTAAAGCAGAGGGCAAGCATGAACAATGGAAAATTTGAGATACTGCTACTTGGAAACTACCACGGAATCGCAGGTACATTTATTGGACATGATAAAAATTTTCTGGAAGGAGCCAGTAATGTCATGACAATAACAAATGCGGGAATCATGTATTCAAATAACGTCTATAAAGAGATTGCAGAACAAAATCAAATTCATTATTTAGATACTACTGCCGTTATGCGTGACCCGATTAATCCGAATAGTGCAGACCCGCAGTTGATGTTGCCAGATTTGCTACATCCAAATCATGCAGGCTTTCAAAA
>NZ_JAKLJH010000021.1 GCF_023151265.1 Flavobacterium sp. | reverse complement strand
TAGTTTGTATTCCAATTCGCCTTGTTTCAAAACTAGAGGTTCTTTTAGTTTTTTATCCATGTTTTCGCGATGGTATTTTGGACAACGCTCTAATTCGTATTTGATGCAATATTTGGTAGTCATTACACGAGATTTTCCTGGATCCCATTGTAATTCGAATGCTTTTTCAATTTCGGTTACACCATGACGTTCGTAAAATTTACGAGCCGTTTTATTAGCAACATTGTACATAAAATCCAATTTTGTTTCTGGATAAGGATGTGATGTTTTTACCAATTGGTGTTCTTTTCGAACATAATTTTTCAAACGAATTTCCGATAATTGTTCGTAAACGGTTCTTCGCATTTCATTGATTTTTGAAATCGGAAGAAACCAATTTCCAGAAAATTCAATCGTAATTTCGTCAGCTGTATAGGGTGTAAAACCTGTTTTTGCTAAGTTGATTTTGAAGTTTTCTGCTAAAGATTCGTTGTTTTTTGTTTGTTCTTTTGGGTGAGCCAAATTTACAGTGCTAACATTACCATCTTCATCAGTTGCGATTAATTCAAAACCAGTCTCATTTTCTTTTAATAGTAAAGTCGTGCTGATTTTTCGAACCGCACTATCTTCTCTTTCTACTAATTTGATGAAAGCGGCATCGTTATTTCTGTAAATGAAAGTACCTTCTTTGATTTCTTTCAATACGTTTGGATAAACAAATCCGTTTTCGGCACGGTTCACGTAAATTCCTTCGGCTTCGTTGTTTTCGTTGATGAAACACAATCCGTCGCCATTATTCAGTAATTCTCCGTTTTCGATTTCGTAGGCATTTCCAACTGTTTTAATCAGTTTTCCAATGTATTGTCCTTTTGATTTTGGACTTTCCCAAGAACCAATCGCTTGATGTCTTTCGTTTACAAAATAATCAGTGTAACCACGATTGAACGTTCTATCTAATGAAGAATCAAATAAATACGTGCATTTTCCAGATGAAGCTTTGGTGTATTTATCGCTGTTTTCGTTTAAGAAAGCATCTAATTTCTGACGTAAATAAGAAACGTTATTTTTTACATAAACCATGTCTTTCAAACGACCTTCGATTTTGAACGAAGCAATTCCGGCTTCCACTAAATTTGGAATTTGGTTGGAAACATCAAAATCTTTAATCGAAAGTAAGTGACTGTTCTTGATTAAAGTATCTCCATTTCCGTCAATCAAATTATAAGGTAAGCGACAGTTTTGTGCACAAGAACCACGGTTTGCCGAACGTTCGCCATTGGCAACACTCATGTAGCAATTTCCGCTAAACGAAACACACAAAGCACCTGTTACGAAGAATTCTAATTCCACATCAGAAGCTTCGCTGATTTCTTTAATTTGACTTAAATTCAATTCACGCGCTAAAACCACACGTTTGATTCCGGCATCGGCTAAGAATTTAATTTTATCGGCATCACGATTGTTGGTTTGCGTACTGGCATGCAATACGATAGGAGGTAACTCCATTTCCATAATCGCCATGTCTTGAATGATTAAAGCATCTACGCCAATATCATACAATTTCCAAATCAATTGACGACAAGGTTCTAATTCGTTATCGTATAAAATCGTATTAATAACCACAAAAACCTGAGCGTTAAACAAGTGTGCATATTTTACCAATTCGGCAATATCTTCCACAGAATTGGTAGCGTTTGAACGAGCACCATATAAAGGAGCGCCAATATAAACCGCATCGGCACCACTATTTATGGCAGCAATTCCTTGTACTAAGTTTTTTGCAGGTGCTAAAATTTCAATCTTCTTCTTCATTTCTAAATCTTTAATCTTTCGGGATTTGCCGAAAAAAAGTGTGCAAAGTTCTTATAAAAAATCCAAGATTTCTAATTCAAGTTCGCTTTTTTTGAATCTAGAGTATAAAAAAACACGAATTGGTTTAATTTAATAAATCAATTCGTGCTAATATATTTGTTTGTGATTTAAGAAACCGCTTCTTTAATTCTTCTCATCGCTTCTGTTAATAAAGCTTCGCTTGTTGCGTACGAGAAACGAATACAATTTGGATTTCCAAAAGCATCGCCTGTTACAGTAGCTACATTTGCTTCCGCTAATAAGAACATGGAGAAATCAGTTGCGTTTTTAATTTCGGTTCCTTTTACAGTTTTGCCAAAATAGTACGATACATCAGGAAAAACATAAAACGCTCCTTCTGGAACATTCAATTTGAATCCTGGGATTTCTTTTACTAATCCAACAACTAAATCTCTTCTGTTTTTAAAAGCAGTAACCATTTCGTTTAAAACGCTTGGATCCGCTTCAACAGCAGTAATCGTTGCTCTTTGTGCAATAGAATTCGCTCCCGAAGTAACTTGCCCTTGAATTTTTGTACACGCTTTTGCGATGAATTCTGGTGCTCCGATGTAACCAATTCTCCAACCTGTCATAGCGAATGCTTTCGCAACTCCATTAACAGTAATCGTTCTTTCTAACATTCCTGGAATAGATGCAATACTGCAGAATGTTCCTGAAAAGTTAATATGTTCGTAGATTTCATCAGAAACTACATATACGTGTGGATGTTTTTCTAAAACTTTAGCTAAGGCTGTTAATTCTTCACGATTGTAAACCGAACCACTTGGATTACAAGGTGAACTGAACCACATCATTTTTGTTTTTGGTGTGATGACAGCTTCTAATTGTTCTGGTGTAATTTTGAAATCGCTTTCAACAGAAGTTGGAACTTCAACAGGAACTCCGCCAGAAAGTTTGATGATTTCGTAATACGAAACCCAATATGGAGCTGGAAGAATTACTTCGTCACCTTCGTTTAACATTACTTGTGCAATGTTGTATAACGATTGTTTTGCTCCTGTAGAAACTACAATTTGTGATGGTTTGTAGTCTAAATTATTGTCTCTTTTGAATTTTTTGCAAATCGCCTCTTTCAATTCTAAGTAACCTTCTACTGGAGTATACGTACTGTAGTTTTCGTCGATAGCTTTTTTTGCAGCTTCTTTAATGAATTCAGGAGTGTTGAAATCTGGTTCTCCTAAACTAAGGCTGATAATGTCTTTTCCTTGTGCTTTTAATTCTCTTGCCAAAGCCGCCATAGCTAAGGTTTGTGAAACGGCTAAGTTGTTGATTCTGTCCGATAACGGGTTCATTGTGTGTTAGTTATTATAGTTAATACAAAAGACGCGATTCCTCGCGTCTCTCTGTTTATTATGCTAATTGTGGTTTTCTTCCTAATTCTCTCAAATGCTTGAAGTGAGACGCGATAGCCGATCGAGTAGTTTTAAACTCATGATAAGGTAAGTTACATTCCGCTGCTGTTTGTTTTACAATTTCAGCAATTTTGTTGTAGTGAATGTGACTGATATTTGGGAAAATATGGTGTTCAATTTGATGGTTTAATCCCCCAGTATAGTAATTTACAATCCAGTTTTTAGGTGCGAAGTTCGCTGTTGTAAACAATTGGTGAATTGCCCAAGTGTTTTCGATTTCTCCATTGTCATCTGGCATTGGATTTATAGTATCTTCAACTACATGAGCTAATTGGAATACTACACTCAAGATTAATCCAGCTGTATAGTGCATTACAACGAAACCTAATAAAACTTTCCACCATGTAATTCCTAAAACCATTGGTAAAACTAACCAAATAGAGAAGTAAATCGTTTTAGTGATAATTAAAGTGGTCCATTGGAAAGCTGGACTTTTAGCTTCTCCGTAAGATAATTGTCTTTTTAGATAACGTTTCATCTGTAAGAAATCAGTAGTGATTGCCCAGTTGAATGTTAATAATCCGTATAAGAAAACAGAATAATAATGTTGGAATCTGTGGTGACTGTACCATTTAGCCGTTTTAGAAAAACGTAAAATTCTTCCTGCTTCTAAATCTTCATCGTGACCAATGATATTTGTATAGGTGTGGTGTAAAACATTGTGTTGTACTTGCCAATTGTAAACATTTCCAGCTAAGATGTAGATACTTCCGCCCATTAATTTGTTTACCCAAGATTTAGTAGAATAAGCACCATGATTACCATCGTGCATTACGTTCATTCCAACTCCTGCCATTCCAATTCCAATGACTACGTTTAATAATAAATATACCCAAAATGGCATGTCCATTGCAAGTAAAAAGAAGTATGGTGTAAGGAAAAGACCAAACATCACAATAGTTTTCAAGTGCAATTTCCAGTTTCCTGTTTTGTCAATTTTATTTTCTTTGAAATAATCGTTTACTCTTTTATTTAATGTTCTGAAAAACTTCAGATTATCTTCTTTTGAGAAAACCGGGGTTGTAGTACTCATAAATTTTGTATTCAAATTTCGTCAAAGATAAATATTATAATTTTTTCATTTATGATATTCCTCATTTTTTATTCACCAAAAAGCGTATTTTTGTGTAAAATTTAACTAATGGAAGAGATTTTAAAGCAATTTCCTGATTTATCTGATAATCAAATACTTCAGTTTCAAAAATTGCAAGGGTTATATGAAGATTGGAATGCCAAAATTAATGTGATTTCACGAAAGGATATCGACGAATTATACACACGTCACGTTTTACATTCGTTAGGAATCGCAAAAATTATAGAATTTCGACCAGGATCGAGAATTATGGATGTGGGAACCGGTGGTGGTTTTCCTGGAATTCCACTAGCGATTTTATTTCCGGAAGTTGATTTTTATTTGATTGATGTTATTGCGAAAAAAATCAAAGTAGTAAATGAAGTAGCCGCTGGGTTAGGATTAAAAAATGTAAAAGCCGAACAAAAACGTGCCGAATTAGTCAAACAAGAATTCGATTTCATCGTAAGTCGTGCTGTAACCAACATGCCTGATTTTGTAAAATGGGTAGATGATAAAGTAGCAAAAAAACAAAATCACGAATTAGCCAACGGAATTTTATATTTAAAAGGTGGTGATTTAACCGAAGAATTAAAGGATTTTCCTAAAGCAACGCAATATAATTTATCGGATTTCTTTACTGATGAGTTTTTTGAAACTAAGAAAGTTGTGCATTTGCCGTTGAAGTATAAGAAGTAGTGTTTGGGTGATGGGTGTTAGGTTATGGGTGAAAGGAAAAAGCGAGCAAAAAATAACATTTTAAAGTACAACTTATTTTTAATGAAAAAACTATATTCTATATTTAAATATTTTGTGATTTCAATTATTTCGATTTGTATTATTTTGAATTTGATTCTTTGTTACAATGAAGAAAGTTTTAAGGTAATTTTTGCTTTGAGAAATCTATTTTTATACGCGTTTTTAATCAGTTATATTTTTTACAACAGAATTACATTGATAATGTTGATTGTTATTGTTGCGGTTTTTTGGTATCAATTTTTTACCGCACCGAAATTGATAGAATATTTTAGTAACCCAATAATATACTTCACAAGGCCTTTGTGGGAAGTTTTGAAGTTTTATGTAAGCAGAATGGTAGGTGATTTGGTTTTAGTTATCCCATTGTTTTTAAGTTCAATTATAACTCTTATTGAAATACCATACAGAATAAAAATAGAAGTGGAAAATAGAAAAACTAGCAACAGTTGAGTTTTTTGAAGATAATGATAAGATTCATTGCCTTAGATATACATAAAGAAACCCGATTTTCAATTGAAAATCGGGTTTCTATTTTGTACTTCGTACTTCTAAACTCGTACTTTGAACTATCCTAAAAACGGATACTTATAATCTTCTGGTGTTACGAAAGTTTCTTTAATGGTTCTAACAGAAGCCCAACGTAATAAGTTTTGTGCTGAACCTGCTTTATCGTTAGTTCCTGAACCTCTTGCTCCTCCAAATGGTTGCATTCCTACAACAGCACCTGTTGGTTTATCGTTGATGTAGAAGTTTCCTGCTGCATTTTGTAAGGCAACGGTTGCTTCTTCCACCGCATAACGACATTGGCTAAATACTGCACCTGTTAAAGCATATTCTGAAGTTTCGTCTACTAATTTCAACGTTTCAGACCATTTTGCATCTTCGTAAATATAAATGGTAACTACTGGTCCGAATAATTCCGTACACATCGTGTTGTATTTTGGATTTGTAGTTAAGATAACCGTTGGTTCAATGAAATAACCTTTTGATTTATCATAATTTCCACCCATGATTATTTCCGCATCGCTATCGTTTTTAGCTTGGTCAATGTAACGCGCTAATTTGTCAAATGAAGCTTCTGAAATTACAGCTGTAATAAAATTACTCATATCTTCTGGCGAACCCATTTTCATAGATTTCAAATCCGCTTCTAATTTCGCTTGAACAGCAGGCCATAAACTTTGTGGAATGTAAACACGTGAAGCAGCACTACATTTTTGCCCTTGGAATTCAAAAGCACCACGAGCAATTCCTACTGCAACTTGAGCTGCGTTTGCTGATGGATGTGCAATGATGAAATCTTTTCCACCTGTTTCTCCAACGATTCTTGGATATGTTTTGTAAGTAGCGATATTGTTTCCGATAGTTTTCCAAATATCATTGAAAACGCCAGTTGAACCTGTAAAGTGAACTCCAGCTAAATGTGGACTAGATAAAACTACGTCAGAAACCATTCCAGAATCACCCATTACCATATTGATAACGCCATCAGGTAAACCT
The DNA here is from genome assembly GCF_023151265.1 of Flavobacterium sp. Lineage (GTDB taxonomy): Bacteria > Bacteroidota > Bacteroidia > Flavobacteriales > Flavobacteriaceae > Flavobacterium. Next base: position 17,696 of record NZ_JAKLJH010000021.1, on the reverse strand, counting down.
GCTTCTTTGAAAACTTGCATGATTACATTGGCAGAATATACTTGTGTTGCAGCTGGTTTCCAAACTACAACATTCCCCATTAACGCAGCACTTGAAGGTAAGTTTCCAGCAATGGCAGTAAAGTTAAAAGGAGTAATTGCATATACAAATCCTTCTAATGGTCTGTATTCAACTCGGTTCCACATTTCTGATGTAGAAGCTGGTTGGTCTGCATATATTTTAGTCATGAATTCTACGTTGTAACGTAAGAAGTCAATCAACTCACAAGCCGAATCAATTTCTGCTTGGTGAATTGTTTTTGATTGTGCAATCATAGTAGCGGCATTGATTTTAGCGCGGTATGGACCTGCTAATAATTCAGCTGCTTTTAAGAAAATTCCAGCTCTGTTTTCCCAAGCCATTGCTGCCCATTTTTTACGAGCTTCTAAAGCAGAAGTAATTGCTTTTTCAACTAAAGCTCTATCTGCTTGATGATAAACACCTACAATATGTTGGTGATCATGTGGCGCTGACATTTTTTTAGTATCACCAGTTTTAATTTCTTCGCTACCTATATATAATGGAACTTCTACTTGAGAATTCCACATAGTTTTGTATGTTTCTGCAACTTTTGCTCTTTCAGGAGAACCTGGAGCGTACGATTTTACGGGTTCGTTAACCGCTTTTGGGACATTAAAAAATCCTTTTAACATGGTGTTGTATTTTGAGATTAGACAATTTTGTACTTTGATTTACGAAAATATCGTAAGCGAATACAAAAATACAAAGTATATTTTGAATTATCGATAACAAATGTTACGAAGCTGTTTTGTTCGTTATTTAGTTGATAGCAAAAGGAGCACTTAGCTTGAAAGTAGGGATAATTACTCTAAAGCTTCTAGTTGAGGTAAAGTTCACCATGTTGAAATATCCTTTCATCGCACCAATTGGTGAAGAAAGCAAGCATCCAGAAGAATAAGTATAGCTTTCGCCTGGTTTGATAACTGGTTTTTTACCAATTACACCTTCGCCATCTACCACTTCAATATTGTTTAATGCGTCGTAAATTTCCCAGTGACGTGTTGTCAATTGTACTGAATCTTTACTTTGATTTTCGATGGTAACATGGTAGGAAAAGGCAAAATGAATTTTGTAGTTCTTGAAGTAAGTTCCTTCAAAACTAGTTAAAACTGAAATCTTTATGCCTTTTGTAATTTGACTAACCATATATTAAAATAGAATTATTCCTATGAGCATCATTATTAAAGCGCAAATGCTTAAGAATAAAAAGAATAGCGGATTCAAAATTAAGAATTTTAAAACAGTTATCCAACGGCTTTGTTGATAAAAATTTCTTAAAGATTTATAAAAATAAATTGGAAATATAAATGCAAATGAAACTCCGGAAACAAAGTAAGTTAGTTCTTCACTTATTAATTCAATGAAATTGAAAATCATCATGCATAAAAAGATGAAAGTAAAAAAAGTATATGCAAAAACTAAGTGTTCGGTGTAATTTATTTTTTTTGAATAAAAAACCAGCCAAAACATGAGTGTTAGTATTGGTAAAGAAAGGAAAATAAAGAAAGGAAGTTTTTGATAAAAGTAATCGAAAAGCTCTTCGTAGATATTGTTAGATTTGAAAAGTTTAGCTTTATTACACATTGTATTGTATGTAAAGTTGTTTTCAAATCCTAATTCTTTTAATATTTGTTCATCTGATTTTTCTGGATATTTTAAGTGGAAATTTCTTAGTGAAGTTATGTAGTAAACTAATGGATCAAAATTTCGATTGATATTTTGGTCAATGAAATCTTTGGTATAAATAGAATCTTTGCTGTATTCGATTCTGTCCTTCAAAAGATTGTCTTTTATTGTTACGTTAGTATTTAGTAATTTTAAAGCTGCACTATCTTTTTTTATTTCTTCTTTCAATTGTTCTTTTGCAAGTTCTTCTCTTGCAGTGTCAGCGTCAGGCGAGTTGTCTCCTTCGGTAAAATTAAACGTGATAAATAGTATTAATGAAACACTTAAAAATAATCGAAACGGATTCGCATACGTATGTCTTTTGCCTGCATTAAATTCACGAGCTAAAACGCCTGGTTTTGTAAAAATGGAAATGATTGAATTGCGCAATCTGGAATCGTAGGCATAAAAATTGGCAAAAAATTCTTCAATAAAATCGCTTATTGTAAGTTTTTTAGTTGAATTTAATTGACCACAATGATGACAATATTTTTCGCTAATATCTAATGATGTCTCACAGTTGATGCACTGAGTTCCTCTATATTTTAGGTCTTTTCTGCTCATTTTTAATTTCTGATAACTTCGCTGTTTGTGTTTGCAATTCCAATTACTCTGTCGTATCGATCGTTATTTCCTCTGTAGTAAACAATAGCGGTGTAGTTGTTTTCGGTTTGAAAGAAATTACCATCAATAGCATTTTCATAATCAACTTTACCGAATTTATCTGTAATAATGTATTGGTAATTGGTAAATCCTTGTTTTAACAAAATAGCTTTTTCGTATAAACCAGAATTTTTATCGAATTCTAATTTATATTCATCTGTTAAAGCATAATTGTTAAACATGCCAACTACATAAATATTTTTGTCTAATAAATTAGGTGTGTTTAAAGCAAAGTAAACCCATGAATAATCGGCTTCTATTTGTGAATTTGAAGTATTTGCATTCTGAATAAAAAAGTTACCATTAATGTCAGGAAAATAGGTGTAAGGTTGGTTTTTTCGTGGTGTGTTTACATACAAATAAGTGTTGTAAATATTGTCTCCAGATGTTACTTGTGAAACGGTATTATTGGTTGCTCTAATTATTTTGTTGTCAATACTGTAAGCCTCGTTTCCGCCCCAAAATTGTGTTTCTTTGTTGTATCTGTAAATTAACTCAGAGCCCAATGTGTATTGTGGTTTAACATTTGAAATGCTGTTTTTCCAATTTCCGTTTTGAAAAAGCGTAACTTTTACGTTCTGAATCGGATTTTGTAAAACTTTGTCACCATAATTTATGGTTATTTCTATGTTTTGTTTTCCATCAAGGCTTTCGAAGTCTCTTGCTCTTCTTACTAACATTGCTACAGCAACTTGTTCTTCGTAAATTATAATTTTTCTAGAAAATACGATTTCGCCTTCATCATTTAAAATTGAGATTAAATAATTTCCACTTTTGGTGATTTGATTAAATCTGTTTGGGAAAACTTGTCTGTAATGCGAATACAATTGTAATGTATTGAAGGAGTTTTCATAAGTAATGATGCGCTGATTGTCCATTCCGTTCAAGTATTCTACTTTTCCTAAATCTGAAGGTGCAGACCAATCGTAGTTGTATTGTGTTATCGTATAATAGTAGTCGGCTTCGTCTCCGTATAAATCATCAAAACTCAATTCAAAAGTTTCACCAAGTTTAAAAAATGGAATTACATTATTTCCATTTACACGAAATGAAATTGTTTTGATATTAAATGTTGGATCTTGTTCAATTCCTGCTTGTGAGAAAATAAAACAATGAGTAAGTAGTAAAAATAGAGTTGCAATTTTATTCATTTTACAGCTATAAAAACGTAAAAATAGTAAATCTTTAGGAACAAACGTAATTACTGTTAATTTATTAGTGTTTTGTAATTTAGAATAATTATAAATAAACCTAATCTCTGTCTTTATTTTTGGTAAGGTGCTATGTATTTGATTAAATTTGCACGTTTTATAGTAAATTTTTTAACAATCATATCTTCAAAAATATGTCAAAAGACATTCGAATTAAAAAAGGTTTAGACCTTAAGTTGAAGGGTGAAGCAGCTCACAAAGTAGCTCAAGTAACTCGCTCGAAAGTCTATGCTGTTAAACCTTCTGACTTTCACGGAGTAACTCCAAAGATGGTAGTAAAAGAAGGAGATAACGTTAAAGCGGGAGAAGTAATTTTCTTTTCTAAATCAGATGAGAAAGTTAAATTCGTTGCTCCTGTAAGCGGAAAAATTCAAGAAATCAAGCGTGGTGAAAAAAGAGTCATTTTAGAGATTCTTATTGCTGCAGATTCTCAAGATGTTTTCGTTGAGCATAGCAAGAAAAATCCTAATGATTTATCAACAGAAGAAGTAAAAGCACATTTGTTAGCTTCAGGATGTTGGCCATTTATCAATCAACGTCCGTATGATGTGATTGCTAATTCAGCTGATGAACCTAAAGCTATTTTTATTTCAGCTTATGCAACTGCTCCTTTGGCTGCAGATGTTGAGTTTGTTTTAGAAAACAAATTAGAAGCTTTTCAAGTTGGTATCGATGCTTTAGCAAAATTAACATCAGGAAAAGTTCATTTATCTGTAAAAGGTAAAGGAAAATCTATTTTTAAAGATGTTAAAGGAGTTTCTTTACACCAAGTTTACGGGCCACATCCAGCAGGAAATGTTGGAGTTCAAATTGCAAAAATTTCACCTATTAATGCTGGTGAGAGAGTTTGGACAGTAACGCCACAAGATGTTGCTATTATTGGTGAATTGTTTTTAACTGGAAAGTTCAATGCTACAAGAACTGTGGCTTTGGCAGGTTCTGAAGTTAAAGATGCTCAATACTACAATGTAATTTCGGGTGCTGCTATTGCTGATTTAGTTGCTGGGAAAATTGAAGGTGATAACGTGAGAGTTATTTCTGGAGATGTTTTAACAGGTGCTAAAGTAAAAATGGATGGAAATTTAGGTTTCTTAAGCAATACAGTAACTGTAATTCCTGAAGGAAATGTTTATAGAATGTTTGGATGGATGCCATTTGCGTCGCCAAGTGTTCACAGTGCATCAAGAACGGGATTATCTTGGTTAATGCCAGGAAAAAAATATGCGCCTAACACCAATTTAAACGGTGAAGAAAGAGCTTTAGTTGTAACAGGAGAAATGGAAGCGGTTATGCCACTTGATATTTTCCCAATGCAATTATTAAAAGCTTGTTTGGCAAGTGATATCGATAAAATGGAAAGCTTAGGAATTTACGAAGTAGCTCCAGAAGATTTTGCTTTAATTGATTATACTAACACATCTAAATTAGAAGCCCAACAAATCATTCGTGAAGCTCTTGATTTAATGATTAAAGAAGTAGGATAATAGCTATGAAGTTTTTAAGAGATAAAATAGACCAAATTAAAAAGCCTTTTGAGAAAGGGCAAAAATTTGAAAAATTTGCACCTGCAATTAATGCATTAGATACATTTTTATACGTACCTAATCATACTACAAAGCATGGAGCTCATATTAGAGATGCTGTAGATTTAAAGAGAACCATGATTACTGTGGTTTTAGCTTTAATTCCAGCATTAATATTCGGAATTTACAATGCAGGTTACCAACACTTCATTCAAATTGAAGGTTCTGATATGTCATTTGCAAATTTATTTTTCCACGGATTATGGAAAGTATTACCAATGATTATTGTATCGTATGCAGTAGGATTAGGTATCGAATTTGCTTTTGCAATTTTTAGAGGTCACGAAGTTAACGAAGGATATTTAGTATCTGGTTTGTTAATTCCAATGGTTATGCCAGTTGATTTACCTTTATGGATGTTAGCTATTTCAGTAGCTTTTGCAGTTATAATTGGTAAAGAAGCTTTTGGAGGAACCGGAATGAATATTTTCAACCCTGCTTTATTAGCGCGTGCGTTTGCATTCTTTGCTTATCCTACATTTATGTCGGGAGATAAAATTTGGGTTAGCGATGCTACTACAATTGATGGTGTATCAGGTGAAACTATTTTAGGTTCATTAGCACAAGGAAAAGAAGTAGCGTATTCGACTATAGATATGTTCTTAGGATTTATTCCAGGTTCGATTGGAGAAACTTCGGTTTTAGCTATTTTAATTGGTGCATTTATTTTAATTGCAACAGGAGTAGGTAGTTGGAAAATTATGGTTTCTGGAGTAATTGGAGCAGCTTTAACAGCAATGATGTTCAATGCTGTTGGTTTAACTGCTTTAATGAACTTTGATTGGATGAATCACTTAGTAGTTGGAGGTTTTGCTTTTGGTATTGTATTCATGGCAACAGATCCAGTTTCTGCGGCTCAAACCGATAAAGGAAAAATCATCTACGGTTTATTAATAGGATTCTTTAGTATTTTAATTAGAGTTTTCAACCCAGCGTATCCAGAAGGAGTAATGTTGGCTATCTTATTAATGAACACTTTAGCGCCAACTATCGATTATTTCGTAGTTAATGGAAACATTGCTAAGAGAAAGAAAAGATTGGCTAAGTCTAAACAATTAAAATCTGCATAGTCATGAATAGAGAAAGTAACGGATATACATTTTTGTTTGCGACTGTAATGGTAGTGTTAGTAGCTTCTGCATTAGCATTTGCTGCAACAGCACTTAAGCCAGATCAAGAGGCAAACATTAAGAAAGAGAAAATGCAGTACATTCTAAAATCGTTTGGAGTAGCTGTAGAAAGAGACGCTTCTGAAGAAGCATACAAAAAACACATCATTAGTGAAGTGGTTTTTGATGAAAACGGAACAGAAATCAGTAAAGATGCTTTTACTGTTGATATCGCTAAAGAAAAAGGAAAATTCCCAATTTTCAATGCGGAGAAGGATGGTAAAAAATTCTATGTTATTCCGGTAAGAGGAATGGGATTATGGGATGCTATCTGGGGTTATGTTTCGGTTGACGAAAACCTAAAAGTAGACGGTATTGTATTTGACCATAAAGCAGAAACTCCTGGTTTAGGAGGTGAAATTACACAAGATTATTTCCAAAAAAGTTTTATTGGAGAAAGTGTTTTTGACGCTAACGGAAACTTACAAGGTTTAAAAGTAGTTAAAGGATATCAAGGTAAAGATAACAAAGCTGATGGTGAAGTTGATGCAATTTCTGGAGCTACTTTAACAGGTAATGGTGTAACCGAAATGTTAGTTAGAGGTTTAAAACCATATGAAAAATATTTAAAATCTAATAAAAAATAATCGTCATGGCAGAAAACAACAAAGAAGGATTATTTTCAAAAAGTAATATTAAGTTAATTACAAATCCATTTAATGACGATAACCCAGTAACGGTTCAGGTATTAGGTATTTGTTCAGCTTTAGCGGTAACAGTTCAAATGAAAAATGCCTTTGTAATGGCACTTTCAGTAACTGCGGTAGTAGCTTTTGGTAACGTAATTATATCATTATTAAGAAATTTAATTCCAAGTAGAATCCGTATCATTGTTCAGTTGGTTGTAGCGGCAGCTTTAGTAATCTTGGTTGACCAAGTTTTAAAGGCTTATGCTTATGATATCAGCAAACAATTATCGGTTTTCGTAGGATTAATTATTACAAACTGTATCTTAATGGGACGTTTTGAAGCTTTTGCTTTAGGAAACAAACCATGGCCTTCTTTCTTAGACGGTTTAGGAAACGGTTTAGGATATGGAATCATTTTATTGGTAGTTGCATTTTTCAGAGAATTATTTGGTTCAGGAAAATTATTCGGAATCGAAATTTTTGGAAATTCTGTTGAAAAAACAGGATTGTATGCTACAGGATATGTTAATAACGGATTCATGTTATTAGCTCCAATGGCCTTAGTTATGGTAGGTATCGTAATTTGGGTACAAAGAGGAATTAACAAGAAATTAATCGAGAAAAAATAATAGCTATGTTTGAATATATCAATATATTTTTAAAATCAGTTTTCATTGATAACATGATTTTTGCATACTTCTTAGGAATGTGTTCATTTTTGGCCGTTTCTAAAAAAGTATCAACAGCTATAGGTCTTGGAATTGCTGTAACCTTTGTACAAGTAATTACGGTTCCATTAAACTATTTAATTTATCACTATGTTTTAGGTGCTGGTGCATTAGCTTGGTTAGATCCATCATTTGCTGAATTAGATTTAAGCTTTTTAACTTTCATTTTATTCATCGCTTCTGTAGCAACAATGGTACAGTTAGTAGAAATGATTGTTGAGAAATTTTCACCTTCATTATATAACTCATTGGGTATTTTCTTACCACTTATTGCAGTAAACTGTGCTATCTTAGGAGGTTCATTATTCATGCAACAAAGAGTTGATGGTGGTGTATATTCTTCATTAGGTCACGTAGTAACTTTCGGATTTGCATCTGGATTTGGTTGGACAATTGCTATTGTTGCTATGGCAGCTATTCGTGAAAAAATGGAATATTCTAACGTATTAGCTCCTTTAAGAGGTTTAGGTATTACTTTTATCTTAACAGGTTTAATGGCTATTGGTTTCATGAGTTTTGGAGGAATTGACCTTAACGCATTAAACAAAAAACCAGAAGCAAAAGTAGCAACTCCAGCTCCAGCTGTTGTTGAAACTCCTGTAGTTGATTCAGTTCAAGTAGCTGTAGATTCTGTAAAAGTAGATTCAACTCAAGTAGTTAAATAATAGTATAACATTAAAAATTGAACTCATGTTTAGTATAACAGAATTAATTACATATTCAATTTTAGCTTTCTTAGGGCTTATTTTACTAATGGTGTTTATGCTATTATATGCAAAATCTAAATTAGTAAACTCAGGTGCTGTAAAGATTAAAATTAACGGTGAAAACGAAATCGAAGTAGGTGGAGGAAGTACACTTTTAACTACTTTAGGAAATAATAAAATCTTCTTACCATCAGCTTGTGGTGGTGGAGGTTCTTGTTTACAATGTAAATGTAAAGTATTAGATGGAGGTGGAGAACCTTTGCCAACAGAAATACCAAACTTTACTCGTAAAGAATTAGCAGAAGGATGGAGATTAGGATGTCAAGTTAAAGTAAAACAAGACATGGTAATTGAAGTTCCAGAAGAAATTTTTGGTATCAAAAAATTCGAAGCAAAAGTATATTCTAACTACAACGTAGCTTCTTTTATTAAAGAGTTTATTGTTGAGTTACCAGAAGATATGCACTACGAAGCTGGAGGTTATATCCAAATTGAAATTCCTTCTTGTGAAGTGAAATTTACAGATATCGATATCACGGCTCACCCAGTTGAACATCCAGGTGAACCTGAGAAGTTTAAAGTTGAGTGGGATAAGTTCAAATTATGGCCATTAGTTATGAAAAATAACGAATTGGTTGAAAGAGCTTACTCTATGGCTTCTTACCCTGCAGAAGGAAGAAAAATTATGTTGAACGTTCGTATTGCAACGCCTCCATTTGATAGAGCTACAAACGATTGGATGAAAGTAAACCCAGGTATTGCTTCTTCATACGTTTTCTCAAGAAAAGCAGGAGATACTGTAACTGTTTCTGGACCTTACGGAGAATTCTTCATCAACGAATCTGATGCTGAAATGTTGTATGTAGGTGGTGGAGCTGGTATGGCGCCAATGCGTTCGCACTTATACCACTTATTCCGTACAGTTAAAACGGGAAGAAAAGTTACGTATTGGTACGGAGGTCGTTCTAAGCGTGAGTTGTTCTATGTAGATCATTTTAGAGCTTTAGAGAAAGATTTCCCTAACTTCAAATTCCATATCGCTTTATCTGAACCTTTACCAGAAGATAACTGGAAAGTGAAAGATGGACCAAATGGAGAAGGTGATGGTTTCGTAGGATTTATTCATAACGTAGTTATCGATAATCACTTGAAATTACACGATTCACCAGAAGATATCGAATTCTATTTCTGTGGACCACCAATGATGAATAACGCAGTTGTAAAAATGTGTGACGATTGGGGTGTGCCAAAAGAAAATGTTCGTTTCGACGACTTCGGAGGTTAATCCAAATTTTATATATCAAAACCGATTCAGAAATGAGTCGGTTTTTTTATGTTTGAATTTGAAATTGTTTATTTTTGAATTTACTAAATAAAATAATATGTCATTTGTACAAATTAAAAAATACCTTCAAAAAAACTTATATTATGTTTTCGCATTTTCTTTTTTTATAGGGCTTTTTATTTACGGTCTTGTAATGCATTTACTAAATAAAAAATATCTTGAAGATGAGAAAACTTTGTATACTGTAGCAACTGTTTATGATTATTCAAGTCAGGGAAAAGGGGGTAGATCAGTTGAGTATAGTTTTTATTACAATAACGACTATTTTGTAGCTTCAAATGACAAAGGTGTAGCAACTGAGAAGTCTATTTATATTAAATATAGATATGAGACAGGGGAAATGCGAAAATTATTAAAAGGAAAAAATTTTTTCGTAAAATTTAGTGTAGAGAAACCAAAATATTGTCAAATCTACTTAAGCAAACCAGTGGCAGAAGATTTTCAATATGTAGAAGGGCAAACCTGGGAAACCATTCCGAAAGAAGCAGTTGCAAATGAAGATATTTATGGAAATTACAGATAAAAATTATTTTAAAAATTAATATGATCAGAGTTAAAAATAAATTTAAAGGGATTGGTTTTTTAATTTTTATTGTTTTGTTGTTTTATATAGCAGGATTTTATTACAATAAACATAATACTTGTAAATTAATTAATAATCTGCATTTTGCAACAGCAATTCCAATAGAAATAAATAAGACGAAAGGGATGAAAAGTTTAAAATGTGAGATATATTATAATGATAAAATTGAAATATGAGATATATTATAATGATAAAATTGAAATAATTGAATCGACATATTTTGATGAAGAGCCATTATTAAACAATAAATATTTTATAGCTTTTAATAAAAAAGACTTTGATTCTTTCATTGTTTTTACAAAATGTCCCGTCCCTGAAAGTATTAAAAATAATAATAATGGTTGGTCGAAATTACCTCTTATAGAATATCAATATATAGTTAAAGAATACTTTAATAAAATGACTAATCAAGGAGTTTATAAGTATTTCCTATCTTGTAATTGAAAATTTTGTATTTAAAATACTAATACCGATTCAGAAATGAGTCGGTTTTTTTATGCTTTCAAATAGAATACCTACCTTTGCATCATGGAACCATTATCACTACAAGACTTACATCATTTGGCCATGAATCACGTGGGAAAAGAACTTGAAAAACAAGGGTTTGAGTTCATTGCCATTAACAGTCAATTAAAAAAACATCCGCAATTTGTTTGTGTTGATAAACCTACGAATACCTTGCATTTTGTGATAGTTCAAGCCGTTACATATCCTGATAATCCTGCTGAATACGATGTGGTTTTCATGGAAACCTTCATCAGTCATGCCAAAGAGAAAAAAGCTAAAGTATTATATGCAGGAGTTGGTTTTGCCAATGCCGAAGATTTCGAAAAACCGATTTTAAAAAATCAAGATTATATTTTAAATTATGAAGGAATTAAAGAGATTTTGTAGTTTTCTAATTGTAGCAATTTTATTTACTTCATGTACTAAAACTACAGATTTTTATACCATTCAAGGCGAAGCACAAGGAAGTACGTATTCTATAAAATACATTTCAACGGAAGAAAAAGTAACTAAAAATCAAATAGATTCGTTGTTAACAGCTTTCGATTTATCGCTTTCTACCTATCGACCTGATTCTAAAATTTCTAAAATAAATGCTGGCGATTCAACTGTTGTTGTGGATGAATTTTTTAAAGAAACTTTTCAACTTTCCAATCAAATTTATAAAGAAACCAATGGCTTGTTCGACCCAACAATTGGTGTTTTAGTAAACGCTTATGGTTTTGGTCCCAATAAAAAACACCAAGATTTAGCTCCAAAACAAATTGATAGTTTGTTGCAATTTGTAGGTTTTAATAAGATTGCTTTAAATTCAAATAAAACCATTTCAAAAAAGTATAAAGAAACTTTTATCGATTTTAATGCAATCGCTCAAGGTTATTCGGTAGATGTTGTAGTGAATTATTTAAAATCAAAAGGAATTGAAAATGCCATTGTAGAAATTGGAGGTGAATTATTCGCACTAGGTAAAAACACGATTGATAATAAGAATTGGGTAGTAGGAATCGACGATCCATTACAAAAACCTGAAGAACGTACTTTAATTGCTAAAGTAAATTTAGAAAACTTAGGCATGGCAACTTCAGGAAATTATAGAAAAGTAATGATTGATGAAAAAACAGGTGAAAAATTTGTGCATATCATAAATCCTAAAACAGGATTAGCGCAAAAAAATAATGTATTAAGTGCAACCGTTTTATCAAAATCATCAGCTCTTTCAGATGGTTACGCAACTGCTTTTATGTTGATGAGTTTAGAGGAAAGTAAGGTGTTCTTACAAAAGCATCCAGAACTGCATGTAATGCTTCTTTACTCGGATTCTAACAATAAAATGCAGCAATTTACTACAGAAAATTTCGATTCTTTGATTATAGACTAATTCCAAATAAGAAATTAATTGTTAAAACTTGTATAATAAACTTTTGATTTTGTAGTTATAAAGATAATTTTATCCAAACAAAATCAAATTTTATGAAGAAATTTCACTTTTCCATTTCTTTATTGCTTTTGGCTCCAGCGTTTCTTTTTGCGCAGGATTTCAAGCTTGAAGATCCAATTCCGACTGATCCAAATGTAAAAATCGGAAAACTTTCAAACGGATTAACCTATTACATCCGTAAAAATGCAAAACCTGAAGACAAGGTAGATTTACGTTTAGTCGTAAATGCAGGTTCAATTCAAGAAACAGATGAACAACAAGGTTTAGCGCACTTTATGGAACACATGTGTTTCAATGGAACAAAACGATTCCCTAAAAATGAATTGGTAAATTATCTTCAAAGTATCGGAGTTAAATTCGGGCAACACTTAAATGCTTACACGAGTTTTGATGAAACGGTTTACTTTTTACCAATTCCTTCAGATGATAAAGAAAAAGTAGAAAAAGGGTTCCAAATTATCGAAGATTGGGCATTTAATACTACTTTAACTCCAGAAGAAATCGATAAAGAAAGAGGTGTTGTTTTAGAAGAATATCGATTAGGTTTAGGTGCTGACAAAAGAATGATGGGACGTTTTATGCCTAAAATGATGTACAATTCGTTATATGCAAAACGTCTTCCTATTGGTCAAAAAGAAATTTTAGAAAACTTCACGTATGATAAATTAACGAGTTTTTATAAAGATTGGTATCGCCCAAATTTAATGGCTGTAATTGTTGTTGGAGATATCGATGTTGCCGAAATGGAGCAGAAAATTATCGCTCATTTTGGAAAATATAAAAATCCGAAGAAGCAAAAAGAAAGAAAATTTTATGATGTTCCAAATCACAAAGAAACTTTCGTAGCTGTAGAATCTGATAAAGAAGCAGCATTTGCTCAAGTACAATTGTTGTATAAAGATTATGCAGAGCCTAAGAAAGTTACAACTCTTGGTGATTTTAAAGAATATCTTGCCAAAGGACTTTTTTCTACGATGTTAAATAACAGATTAGAAGAGTTACAAAACAGTCCAAATCCACCTTTTAATTTTGGATATACGTATCATGGTGGTACCTGGGCAAGAACTAAAGAGGCATTTCAATCTTTTGCAATGGTAGCTCAGGACAAGCAATTAGAAGCTTTAAAAGTGTTAGTAAAAGAGAATGAAAGAGTAAAACAATTTGGGTTTACCCAAGGCGAGTTAGATAGAGCAAAAGCTGAATTCTTATCTCAAATTGAGAGACAGTATAACGAAAGAGAGAAAAGTGAATCTGAAAATTTCGTATCAGAATATCAAGCAAATTTCTTAGAAAAAGAACCAATTCCAAGTATCGAATGGACGTTTGATGTCTTTAAAAAGATGTTGCCAACCATTTCTGTTGAAGATACAAATGGTTTAATTGCTAAATATTTGAAAGAAGATAATAGAGTAGTTATTTTAACTGGACCAGAAAAAGATGGTTTAGTAAAACCAACAGAACAAGAAGTTTTAAATTCATTAACCGTAAACAAAAATGAATTAACTGCTTACACGGAAACAAAAGTTTCGGAAAGTTTATTGAGAAATCCAGTTAAAGAAGGAAGCGTAGTTTCAAAAGAAAGTAATGCTAAATTAGGAACTACTACTTTAAAACTTTCAAACGGAGCAACAGTTGTTTACAAGAAAACCGATTTTAAAAACGATCAAGTAATGTTTGAAGCGGTTAGTTTTGGTGGTTCAAATTTATTTTCAAATGATGAAATGGCTAAAGTTTCATTAGCAATGGGTGGTTTGTCTGAAGCAGGTTTTTCAGGAATGTCTAAAAATGATATCAATAAATTCATGACAGGAAAAATCGCAAGAGTAAATCCGTATGTTAGTGGAGTTTATGAAGGGTTAAATGGTTCTTCTACTCCAAAAGATTTAGAGTATTTATTTCAAATGACGTATGCTTATTTCACTGATTTGAATTTAGATAAAGATGCTTTTGCTGGTTTTATTACGAAACAAAAAGGGTTTATGGCAAACATGATGTCGCAACCGGCAACTTATTTTTCGAATGAATTTTACACGTATTTGAATAAAGAAAATCCAAGATATAAAGGTTTTCCAAAAGAAGAAGATTTTGATAAAGCAGATTACGAATTAGCGTATAAAAAATACAAAGAGCGTTTTGCAAATGCAGCTGATTTTAATTTTTACTTTGTTGGGAATTTTGATGAAGCGCAAATGGAAGCTTTTGCAGCGAAATATATCGCATCATTACCTTCTGATAAAAATATCAAAGAAAGTGCTAAAGATTTAGGTTACAGAATGCTTAAAGGTTCGCACAAAAAAGTAGTAAACAAAGGAAAAGATCCAAAAAGTACAGTTAACATCATGATTTATGGTGATACAAAATACGATGCTAAAGAAGCATTTGCTTTCAAAGCATTAGGTGAAGTATTAACCATTAAATTAGTAGAAGAATTAAGAGAAAACGAAAGTGGTGTGTATGGAGTAGGAGCAAGAGGAAGTATGAATAAAGTGCCTTACGGAAGTTATAATTTCTCAATTTCTTTCCCATGCGGACCAGAAAATGCAGAAAAACTTACTGAATCTGCTTTAAGAGAATTAAACAAAATGGTTACAAATGGTCCAGAACAAAAAGATTTGGATAAATTTAAAGAAGCGTCAAGATTAGAATACAAAGAAAGTTTGAAAGATAACAGATATTGGATGGCAGTTTTAAAACGTCAATATACAGAAGGAGTAAATCCAGAAGAAGTATTTGATTTTGAAGCTAAATTGAATGCTTTAACCGTTAAAGAACTTCAAGATGTAGCTAAGAAATATTTAGCTAAAGATAAAGTAATTGGTATGTTAATGCCAGAAGAATAAATAGGTTTTTATTAAATTCAAAATCCCGCAATTGTAATGATTGCGGGATTTTTTTATTTATAAAAAGTATAGATTTTTTTGTCATGCTGAATTCATTTCAGCATCTAAGCAAAGTTTATTTATAACAAACCGGAATAATTTCCCCTTTTGCTAAACAATATTTTTCTACTAATTCAGGAGCAATTGTTTTGGTATAATCTACTTCGTCAACCTTAAAACCAATGCTTCTTAGTTTGTCAAAGTAATCTCTTCCATAAACTCTAACGTGGTCATATTGTCCAAAGATTTTTGCGCGTTCTTTTTCATCGGTAATCGAATCATCAGAAAAAGTAACTTCACGAGATAAATCTTGAGGAATTTGAAAGATTCCCATTCCGCCAGGTTTTAAAACACGATATAATTCTTGCATGGCTTTTGTATCATCTGGGATATGTTCCAAAACGTGATTACATAAAATAATATCATACGAATTATCTTCAAAAGGCAAATTACAAATATCCGCTTTTACATCTGCCAAAGGCGAAAATAAATCGGTAGTAGTGTAATCTAAATTCGATTGTTTTTTAAAACGTTTGTAAAATTCTTGCTCAGGTGCAAAGTGTAATACTTTTTTTGGAGCGGTAAAAAAATCGGTTTCGTTTTTTAAATACAACCACAATAAGCGATGTCTTTCTAAAGAAAGTGTACTTGGTGATAAAACGTTATTACGTTGTGTTCCATATCCATAAGGTAAAAACATACGAAAGCTTTTTCCATCAATTGGATCTGTAAAGCGACTTCCTTTCAATAAAAAAGCTAAAATTGGACGGATCACAATACTTAAACGAATTAATATCGGACGAGGAATGGTATTTAATATAAGTTTAAAAAGTTTTTTCATTACATTGAAGTTATGATATATATTATACCGAAGAATATAGAAAATGCAATTATTATTACGAGGTATAATGCAGCAAAAAGTAGTAAATATTTTACGCCTGAAATAAGACTTTGTTTTATGTTTTGTTCATAAAGCTTTTTAAAAGCATAAAGTGTGAATAGTATAAATAATAATAGGAATAGAATAGAATATGTTCCAAAACTCATACCTATAATATTGACTAAAACAACTTGTAATACTAATGATATGAACCCTAAGTTTGTTTGTAAGTAACTATTAAATACCAAATGTTCGAAAAAATTATGACCTCTTTTGTTAAAAATAATATAACTCGTTAGCGCATATATTGGAATTAAAAGCAATACAAAAAAGTTGTAATAACTCATTAAGGTTTCCATAAAACCTTTCATGTCTATTTTTGGAACATTGCCTGATGAATTTGTAGAATTGTAACCTTTTGTAAATCCTTCCGAATAATCAAAAATAATATCCAAAGGGAAAAATTTATAGAAAAAAACGGCAATCGTTGCATATAAAATTATATACGAAAAAGGTTGAAAATATTTTTTTCTGGCACCAGAAATATAAGCTTCAAGAACATCTTTTGGATTAGTGAATAAGCCAATAAAAGTTCTCCAAAAATTATTATCCCAACTAAAAAAAGGACCAACAAATTCTTCCCAAGTTCCTTTTAATGAAAGTCTGTCATCAACTATTTTAGCGCCACAATTTGAACAATATTGTGCGGTGTTTTCATAAGGATTATTACAAGTTTTACAATTCATACATTAAATGAGTTAAATTATAGGACCAAAGGTTTTTGTCTCAATCCATCTTCTTCATTACTCACAATTCCTAAAGCATCATAAATGTAGGCAAAAGTAGATAGCAACTCAGGTTTTCCGTCAACAATTGCTACATCGTGTTCAAAGTGTGCACTTGGTTTTCCGTCGGCGGTTGTGATTGTCCAGCCGTCTTTATGTTGTTTGATGTTTTTGGTTCCTTGATTAATCATTGGTTCGATTGCAATCACCATTCCATTGACTAATTTTTTTCCACGACCGCGTTTCCCGTAATTAGGAACTTCTGGATCTTCGTGCATTTTTCTACCTAATCCATGTCCGCATAATTCACGAACTACGCCATATCCGTGTTTTTCACAATATTGCTGAATTGCATATCCAATGTCTTCTACACGATTGCCCACTTTAGTTTCACGAATTCCCACATAAAGCGATTCCTTAGTAACTTGTAAAAGCTTTTTTGTTTCTGGAGCTACTTCACCTACTTCAAAAGTATAGGCATGATCACCGTAAAAACCATTTTTGAAAGCACCACAATCTACCGAAATAATATCGCCATCTTGTAACGGAACATTATTTGGAATACCATGAACTACTTGCGTATTTGGACTCATACAAAGCGAGTTTGGAAAGCCATACATGCCTAAAAATGCAGGTTCCGCTCCGTGCGAACGAAGAAAATCTTCTGCCAATTTATCTAAATACAAAGTAGTTACGCCAGGTTTAATTTCCTTAGCAATCATTCCTAATGTTTTCGAAACAATTAAAGCACTTTCGCGCATCAATTCGATTTCTTCAAGGGTTTTAATTACAATCATAATGCAAAATTTCGAAACAAAAATACAAATTCAAGTTCAATTATAAGTTCAATTTCAAAATTCAATT